>CADBOK010000079.1 GCA_902796245.1 Oscillospiraceae bacterium
CTGACCGACGCTCTGATTCACTAAGTTCTACCGTGCACGTGTCCAACTTGCACTTGCAATTTGCGTTGCATTTGAAGACAACATAATGCAATATAATCGGAATATATACATCACAAATAAGCATTTCAAATCCGCTGCCGGACATGTTAAACTGAGAAAAAACACAGCAGGAGGAATCTGATATGCAGGAATTTGATCTGATCGTAATCGGCGGCGGCCCGGGCGGCTATCTCTGCGCGGAGCGCGCGGGAAAGGCGGGGCTGCGGACGGCGCTGATCGAAAAGCGCGCGCTGGGCGGCACCTGCCTGAACGAGGGCTGCATCCCGACCAAGAGTCTTCTCTACTGCGCCAAGCAGTATCAGGCGGCGCTGCACGGCGCGGACTACGGCGTGACGGCGCAGAACGTCTCCATCGACCATGCGCAGGTTGTCGCGCGGAAGGACGGCGTGGTCAAAACACTCGTCCGCGGCGTCGGCGCGGCAATGAAGGCGCACGGCGTGACCGTCTTTACGGCCGAGGGCCGGATCCTCGGCAAAAACGGGGAGCGGTTTGAAATCGCCGCGGGCGAAGAGATTCTGTCCGCGCCCCGGCTCGTGCTCGCATCGGGCTCGAGCGCCGTAATTCCGCCGATCCCCGGTGTGCAGGAAGGACTTGCTTCCGGTTTTGTTATGACGAACCGCGAGCTGCTGTCTCTTTCGGAGCAGCCGGAATCTCTCGTCTGCATCGGCGGCGGCGTGATCGGGCTGGAAATGGCCTGCTATTTCGCGTCCATCGGCACGAAGGTGACCGTCATTGAAATGATGCCGAAAATCGCAGGCAATACCGATCCGGAGATCTGCGCGCTTCTGATGCGGACATACAAAAAGCAGGGCATGGATTTCTGCCTGAATGCCAGAGTCGAGGCCGTCACGGACCGGAGCGTCGTCTATTCCGACGCGGCCGGGCGGCACGAGATCGCCTGCGGGCGGGTGCTTCTGTCGGCGGGCCGCCGGGCAGACGTTTCAGGTCTGAACACGGAGGCGCTCGGGCTCGCGCTTGACCGCGGCGCGGTCGTGACCGACCGGCGCATGCGCACGAACGTCCCCGGCGTCTGGGCGATCGGCGACTGCAACGGCAAACTGATGCTGGCCCACACGGCCTATCGCGAGGCGGAGGTCGCGGTCAACGACATGCTCGGCAAAAAGGACGAGATCGACTATTCCGTCATCCCCTCCGTGATCTATACCACGCCGGAGGTCGCCTGCGTCGGCGAGACGGAGCAGAGCGCGCGGGAAAAGGGGCTGGACGTGCAGGTGGTCAAGGCGCCGATGGCGCTCTCGGGCCGGTATCTCGCGGAAAACCCGAAGGGAACGGGCTTCTGCAAGCTGCTCTACGACCGGAAAAGCCGCTGCGTCGTGGGCGTCCACATGGCCGGCTCCTATGTCTCGGAGATCATCTACGGCGCGGCCATGATGGTGCAGTCCCGCCTCCCCGTGCAGCACCTGGACAAGATCGTCTTCCCCCACCCCACCGTCGGCGAGGTCGTGCGCGAAGCGCTGTTCATGCTGTGAGCATCCCAAAAAGGCTCCCCGCAGGCCGGGGAGCCTTTTTCTGTATCGCGTTCGGTTCTCACTGCGACACGGTATACAGGGCGTAGAAATAGCCCTTCCGTTCCATCAGCTCGTCAAACGAGCCGGTTTCCGCGATGCGGCCGTCCTTCAGGACAAGGATGCCGTCATACTGGCGCAGCGCCGCCTGTTCGAGCGTGTGGGTTACGACGATGCGCGTGACGCCGGTCAGGGACAGGATATCGTCCGTGACCTGATGCGCCGTCTGCGCGTCCAGCGCGGCGGTCGCCTCATCGGCCAGCAGGACGGAGGCGTGCTTCAGAAGACTCCGCGCGATGGAAATGCGCTGCTTCTCACCGCCGGAGAGCCCGCTGCCGTTTTCCCCGCAGAGATAGCCCTCGCCGCGGTCTGCAAGCAGGGATTCCAGCTGCGCGCGGCGCACGGCCTGCGCCAGCTCCTCGGACGGGAAGCTGCGGAACATGGTGATGTTGTCGCGGATGGATGCATTGAAGACGAACACGTTCTGCTGGATAAGCGAAACCGTCTCATACAGAGACTCCGGCGCGATTGTACGCAGCTCCGTCCCATCCAGAAGGATGCTTCCGTCATACGCCGTGCCGGGCGACGTCAGCAGATTCAGAAGCGTCGATTTTCCGCTGCCGCTTGCGCCGACAATCGCATAGGCCTTTCCGGCCTCGAATCTTGCGCTGACCCCGCGCAGGATCTCGGTTTCCCCGTCATAGCTGAACCGGACATTTTCAAACCGGAGCTCACGCGCCAGCGGCGTGATATGCACGCCGTCCGGCTGCGCCTCGTCCTGCTCCAGCGCGTCCGCCAGCTTATCGATCAGCCCCCGCGCGGCCTTTCTCGCCGCAAGGAGCCCAGGCAGCTCCGCAACCGGCTCGATCATGAAATTCATCAGATTCACGAACAGAATGACCGCGCCTGCCGTCAGTCCCTTGCCGCTCAGCGCCAGATACGCGCCCGCCAGAAACACGCCCAGCTGCGCGATGATCCCGGTGGTCGCGCCGATCATACCGACCAGCGCCTTGACGCGCCGACGGCTGAATTTTTCCTGCTCCAGCGCGCGGTTGCTCTCGGCAAACAGGCGGAAAATTTCTTTTTCCGCCCGGAAGGTCTTGACGACGGAAAATCCGCCGAGACAGTCGGAGAGCGCGGCGGTAAAATCACGATTCCGGTCGGAGACGCGCTTTTCCGCCGCCTGCAGCGGCCCGCCCGTCAGCAGCGACGCGACGAGCGGCAGAACGGTCACGCCTGCGGCGATGGCCGTCATCAAGGGCGAATACCACAGCATCATCGCCAGCGCGCCGAAGAACGTCACAGCCTTCATAATAACGGAGAGCAGCTGGGACAGATCGTCCGCCTCGATGCTGGCCGCGTCGTTGGTCAGCGCGGAGAGATACGCGGCGGTGCTTTCCGCGCGGAAGGAGGAGATGCTTTTCTCGGTGAGCTTCTGAAATGCGAAATCCTTATACTGCCGCATGGCCTTTTCGATGAAACGCGGCTCCGAGGCGTATTTGAGAAGCATGAGCGCGGCACACAGCAGGATAAACCCGCCCGTGATCCACGCAAGCTGTCTAAGCGGCAGCGCGCCCGGCAGGCCGGAGGCCGCATCGATCAGCTGCTGCATGAGCCACGTCACAATCAGGTTCAGCGTGCCGCCCGTCAGCGCGGCGAACACCGCAAGGGCGAACATCGGGATATTTCCCCGGAAAAACTGCGCGGTCAGCTGCCGCGCCAGCGGTTTATGCTTCATCGGGATCAAGCTCCTTCCACCATGTCAGTAATTCCGCGTCGTCCAGATCCCGCACGATCTTCCGCACGCCGTCCATGGCCGTCGCACCCAGATCATCGTAGATCCCGGCGGGCTCGCCGCCGCTTACGAAGCGGAGCGCGTCGCCGCGGTAATCCGGCGCGGCGTCAAACTGCGCGGCAAGCGTCTGCGCCTGCCGCAGAGAAACGGCGGCTGCTTCCGGTTCTCCGCAGTTTTTCTGCGCGGCGGCAAGACACACCAGCAATGACGCATTCACCTTGTCCAGAAAGCACGGCCTGTCTTTGTCCTTCAGCCCGCCGAGCGTGTCCAGCCCCCACCGCGTCACGGCCTGCACCGCGGCAAAGTCCTGCTGCTTATAATAGACGTTGAGATAGCCCACCACGATGTTGACAAGATTTGCGCACGCGGTCAGCAGCGCGTCGGACAGAAACGGCAGCGCGTCCTGCGGCCGGTCGCAGCTGCTCGAGAGCGTCGAGCCGATGATATGGCTGTAAAAGCCGCCCGCGTTGTGCGTTTTCCAGAGCGAGACGGCCTTGTCGGCCTCGCCGAGCGCCAAAAGCGTCTGCGCGGTTTCCGCGTAAAGCACGGTTTCGTCGATCTTGGGGTCCGTGTTCTGCGGCAGCAGCAGCCGCGTCTTGTCCAGCAGCGTCAGCGCCCGGCGCAGCAGCGCCTCATCCCCCTCCACGATACCGAACACGCGGTAGAGTCCCGCGCTTCTGTAGACGATCTCAAAGTCGTTCGGGTATTTTTGAAGCGCCTTTTCCGCCTCCGCAAGCCCCGTGCGGTCCTTCTCCACACGGCAGCGCTGCAGGCGCTCTGCCGCCGTCTGACGGCGGTTGTCCTTCATCTCATAGCCCAGCAGCACGTCGACCGACGTGTCGAACAGGTCTGCCAGCTCGACGATGATCGCCAGCTCCGGCTGCGAGAGTCCCGCCTCCCACTTATAGACCGCGCCGGGCGTCACGCCAAGGCTCTCGGCCAGCTGCTCCTGCGTGAATCTGTGCTGCCTGCGCAGCGCGCGGATATTCTCCGCAAGTCTGATCTGCACATCCATCCCTCCCGATGCCTCTATCGTATCAGATATCGCGCGGGAATGGAACACACGAATCATACGAACAGGATGGAATTTATTCATACTGTCCGTATGAATTTCTTGCTCTATCCCAGAAAAAACTTCCTGCGCCGCCGATGTTTCCGTTGTTTTTTTGCGCGGAATATGATATGATAAGTGAAATTTTCATGCATGACAGATGCAGGAACCGGGGTGGACATCCCGGAAAATACGGGTACAGGAGGTATTTTTATGAAGTTGTCCAGCAAAGCGCTTGCATGCGGGCAGTCCCCCATGCGCAAATTCCATCCCTACGCGGTGGCAGCAGCGGCAGCCGGAAAAAAGATCTATCATCTGAATATCGGCCAGCCCGATATCCACACGCCGGACGCGCTGTACGACGCGATCCACAGCTTCCGCACGCCGGTTCTGGCCTACGCGGCCTCGCCCGGCATCCCGGAGCTGATCGAAGCCATCCGGAAGTACTATGAAGCCATCGGCGTCGGGCTTGACGAGGCCGACATTCTCATCACCGCCGGCGGCAGCGAAGCGCTGCAGATCGCGGCAAACTGCCTGCTGGACGACGGCGACGAGGTCATCGTCCCCGAGCCGTTCTACCCGAATTACCACACGTTCATCACGACCGCCGGCGGCGTTATCCACCCCCTGCACACGAAGCCGGAGGAGGGCTATTTCTACGCCGACCGTGCGCGCATCGAGGCCTGCATCACGCCGAAGACGAAGGCCATCATGATTACGAACCCCGGCAACCCCACCGGCACATGTCTGACGGCAGAGCAGATGAAAATGCTTCTGGACGTGGCCGTGGAGCACGATCTGTATCTCGTGGCCGACGAGGTCTACCGCGAGTTCACCTACGACGGCGAGCCGCTGCATTCGTTCGGCAAGTTTGACTACGGACAGGAAAACCTGATCCTCATCGACTCCGTCTCCAAGCGCTTTTCCGCCTGCGGCGCGCGCATCGGCTGTCTCATCAGCCGCAACCGGGAGTTTATGGCCAACGCTCTCAAATACTGTCAGGCGCGGCTTTCGGTCGCGACGCTCGACCAGATCGCGGCAGCGGCGCTCTACTCCGTCGGGCCGGAGTATTTCGAGCAGGTACGGCAGGAATACAAGCGCCGCCGGGATACCGTCGTGCGCAAGCTGCACGAGATCCCCGGCGTTATCTGCGAGTGCCCGCGCGGCGCGTTTTACCTGATGGCCGCGCTGCCGGTCGACGACGCGGAGAAATTCCAGCTGTGGCTTCTGCAGGAGTTTGAAGACCACGGCGACACCGTCATGTTCTCCGCCGGAGAGTCCTTCTACGCCACGCCCGGCAAGGGCCGCAACGAAATCCGCATTGCCTACGTCCTCAAGCAGGAGGATCTGGAGCGCGCCATGGATCTTCTGGCCCTCGGCATCCGAACGTATAACGAAACGCATTGACATATTGTAAAAGCACCCCGCCTGTTATAGCCAGGCGGGGTGCTTCGGCGTTCGAATCCCTTCAGTCAGCTTCCCTTGGGTCCAAGGGAAGCCTTTGCCGCACATAGCGGGGCCTCGCCGAGGCCATGGCTTCCCGGCGAACCCAGCGTGAGCGGTTCGACGGGAAATGAGGAGGAAACGGGCTCAGAGGATAAGAGGCTCCGCGCATCGCGGGGCCTCGTTCCGTCGAGGCCGTTTCCGACTATCCGACGCCGCCGATCCAGCGGAAGCCCCTTCCGTTTGTCAGGTCGGGCTGCGGGGCGTCGACAGACGTCTCCACGATCTCCAGATGCTCCGCGATCCGTTCCGCATCGTCCCAGTCGGCGCTGATGATAACGACGCAGAGCTTTTCCCGGTCGTACAGCAGGAGCAGCTGCGTGGCCCACTCCTCCGGCGCATCGGAGCCCGGACTTGAACGCTGCCAGTGCGTCTCGACCCATGCTGCATCGTAAGGGCCGATCGTCCCCTGCTTTGTAATCTCCGTCCGCGAACCGCCGCAGAGAAAGTCACACCCGGCGACCGTGTTGGCAGACATACACTGCACGCTGTAGTCCTTCCGCTCGTCCTGCGCGGCAAAGAGGTCGTAGGTATAGACCACCAGCTCGCGCTCGGCCTGCGGCAGGCTCTGCGCCTGTTCGGCGTCCCGCTGGGCAATCACATCATAGGCCGTTTGGGTGTAGCCGGTGCCCCAGCCCTCCGGCAGCCAGCCGAGCCGCATGCCGCAGATCTTTCCGTCCGTCCGGCCTTCGGTGTCGAAGCTGATGGGGTTGTTCCATTCAAACGGCGTATCCACCAGAATCGTCTTCTTGTTTTCCTCGTCATAGCGGAGCGTGTCCGGCATGATATAGCTTCCCGCGCCGTCCCGGACGGCCGCGTAATGCACGATTGCCGCCGCGCCGCAAAGAACTGCGACGGCCGCCGCCGCAATCAGCACGAGGCCGACCGGCCGCCGTTTTTTCAGCCCCGGCAGCTTGGCCCGCGTTTTTTCCAGAATCCGCTCCGCGTCCGCGTCCCGGTTCAGCGAAACGGCGTTTTCCTCATAGTCTTCAAACAGACTCTGCACAGAGATCTTCAATCTGCACATCTCCTTTCTGTAATTCCGTCCGCAGCACCTGCCGCCCGCGCAAAAGGCGGCTGCGGACCGTGCTGGGGTTCATATGCAGCGCCTCCGCGATCTGCCCGGCGGTCTGATTGTAATAATACCGGCGCAGAAAAATTTCCCGGTCCTCCGGCATGAGCGCGGCCAGCGCCGCGTTTAAAAACGCGCTGCGCTCCTTCGCCTCCAGCAGCTTCTGCGCGTCGCGCTCGTCGACGAGGATGCAGTCCTCGTCCCGGACGAGCTGTAAGTGCTGCCGGCGCAGAAAGCTGATCGCCTGATTGCGCGCGACCTTGCCCAGCCAGCCGCGCAGATGCTCCGTCCGGAGTGACTGCGACGCGCGCCACAGCGCGACGAATACGTCGGAGGCCAGCTCCTCGATATCCTCCGCGGCGGCGCACGGGCCGAGCTGATTGCCGATCACGGCCGACACATAGCCGCTGTACTGCCGCACGGCGGCCTCCAGCGCCGCCGCGTCGCCCCGCTTCAGCCGCCGCAGAATGGTCTTGTCATCCGTATCCATCCCTCCCATTGCGTTCTTTTTGAGACGTCTCACCCATATAGTCGCAGAAAAACGGAATCTGTTGCAAAAACAGCCCCTCCGCCGCAAAAACGACGGAGAGGCTGTCTTTGTATTTTTAAATCCGTTCCAGCTTCGCGCGCAGAGAGAGCAGGCGCGGGGTGGGCATGGAGTCAAACTGCACCAGCTGCGCCTTCTGCGCGGGATCAGGCTCGAGAACCGTGCCCGGGCCGAAAACGGCGTGGCAGACCCTTGTGCCGGGGGCGAAGCTCTGCGGAAGACTGCCCTCGTCCAGAAGACGGCTGGAAAAGCCGATGTATTCCCGGGCCTGCCGGATGAGGTCTTCGCGCGGGGTGCGCGTGAATTGCAGAAGCGAGTCGTCGATATCCAGCAGGAAGCGCGACGGATAGCGGGGGCTGCCGTCGAGATTGCGGCCCTCGGCCTCGGACAGGTAGAGCGCCTTCTGCGCGCGCGTCATGGCGACGAAGCACAGCCGCCGCTCCTCCTCCATGCCGGGCAGCGTCCGCGTCTTTTTCGACGGGAAGATGCCCTCGTTCATCGCGCACAAAAACACGTGTGGGAATTCCAGACCCTTTGCGCTGTGGACAGTCATGAGGCGCACCTGGTCGCGCGGATCGTCGAGATCGGCGTTCGTAAACAGCGCGACGTGCGCCAGATAATGCTCGAGCGTGCATTCCTCGCCGCAGGTCGTCTCGTAGGCGTAGATCGACTGCTTGAGCTCGGCCAGATTATCGAGCCGCATCTGGCTGCCCTCCGTGCGGAGCATAGCTTCGTATCCGCTCTCGTTCAGAACGGCGGCCAGCAGCTCCGAGACAGGCATCTGGTCGTAAATCCCGGTGAACGATTCAATCAGCGAGACGAACTTCCCGCCCTTCGTCCCGCGCAGCAGGTCGCTGTCCAGATTCCGGCGCAGCGCGTCGTAGAGCGAGCAGCCGTTCTGCGCGGCAAAGTCCTTCAAAAACGCCATGCGGCGCTCACCGAGGTTCCGCTTGGGCACGTTCGCGATGCGCAGGAACGACAGATCGTCCCGGCAGGCGATCATCCGCAGATAGCTCAGCGCGTCCTTAATTTCAGCGCGGGCGAAAAACTGTACGCCGCTGTAGATCGTGTACGGGATTTTTTCCTTCAACAGAATTTCTTCAACGCCGCGCGTGATATAATGCGCGCGGTATAAAATTGCCATGTCGCGGTAGGGCGTCCCGGCCTCGTGGAGCGTCTTGATCCGCGCGGCAAGCCAGCGGGCTTCCTGTTCGCTGTTGGCCGCGTGGTGGCATAAAACCGGCGCGCCGCCTGGCAGCATGGGCAGGAGGTCTTTTTTGATGCGGTTCGCATTCTTCGCAATCAGGCTGTTGCAGGCAGCCAGAATTTCCGGCGTGGAGCGGTAATTTTCCATCATCATGATGGTTTTCGTCGTAGGGTAGACCTTGTCGAAGTCCAGCAGGTACCGCACGTCGGCCCCGCGCCACGTGTAGATGGTCTGGTCGGGGTCGCCGACAATGAACAGGTTCTTGTGGTAATCACACAGCACCTGCATCAGCGCGTACTGCGGCGGGTCAATGTCCTGAAATTCGTCGATCATGATGTATTCCAGCCGCTTCTGCCATTTGAGGCGGATATCCTCGTGCGTGCGGAAGATGTGGAGCGAGAAGACGATCAGGTCGTTATAATCCAGCGCAAAGCATTTCTTTTCCTGATAGAGATAGCCGTAGAAAATAATATCCTTCGCGCTTTCGGCCCTCCAGTATTTCTCTTTCAGCGTATCGAGCGGCAGCATGAGCATATCCTCGTAATACTCGGGCCGCTCCTTTAATTTCAGCATCTCGATCATGTCCCGCGCGTGGGAGAACGTCATGTCGCGCAGCGTCAGCCCGCGCTCCTCATAAATAATTTGGAGCATGGCGTCAATGTCGCTGTTGTCGAGCACAAGAAAGCTTTTGGGATAGCCGACGGCATGGCTGTCCTCCTGCAAAATGGACACGCAGAAGCCGTGGAACGTGTTGATATAACCGGTATCCTCGTCTCCGGTCAGGTTGTGGATGCGCTGCCGCATTTCGTTCGCGGCCTTGTTTGTAAACGTCACGCACAGCAGATTCCCCGGCAGAATACCGAGCTCCGTCACCAGATACGCAAACCGCCGCGTCAGCGCCCGCGTCTTGCCGGAGCCCGCGCCCGCAATCACGCGCACAAAGCCCTCGGTCGACAAAACAGCCTCCCGCTGCGCCGCGTTCAGCCCTTCCAGCAGCTCCATGACCCTTGCCTCCTTTGAATGCGAACAAAATTTCTAAAATATCGTATCACATCGGGGACGCGCTGTCAATGCAAACAAACATCGGGAGACATACGCACCAAGCCTCCTCTTGCCGCGCCCGCGCGGGAAGGGGAAGCGGCATGAACAGCGGGAAGATCGCGGACTGATACAAAAGGCCCAGCGTCATCCGCATCGTAAGGAGCACACCCGCCGGCGTACACAGCATCCGGCCAAGCGGGTTTTGCAGCTTTGCCGTCCGCACAAGCAGAATCAGGAGCAGCACCGCCTGCGGCGCATACAGCATCGCGAGCCACACCCACGCGGGTGTGCCGACTAGCCGGCCGAGCCGGTTCGCCTCCGCCAGTTCACCGCGCTCCAGCAGCGCGGAAACCGTGGAGGAATTCCTGTGATATTCCTGCATGATCGCCCGCCATTCCCGCAGCCCGGCAAAGAGCAAAATCGCCGTCTGCCGTTTGGGCCGGTGCACCGCGTCGAGCGCAAGGCCGACGGCCTCCGCGTCGCCCATCTGCCGGACGGCCTCGGCTTCCGCCGCGTCTTCGGTCAACCCCTCGGACACATACGCCTCGGTCTGCTCCTCCAGATGCGTCCGCAGCTCACGCTCGAGCGCCGGGCACACGCGCTTCCAGCGCACCTGCGCCCCGGCGGTTTCCAGATACCGTTCGATCTGTTCAGCCACCGTAAGCGCCTCCCTTCAGCACCCTGCTGACCGCCCGCGTATAGGTGTTCCACTCCGTTTCCTTCTCCTGAAGCCGCTTTCGGCCCGCGTCCGTCAGATGGTAATACCGCCGCGGACGGCCCGCGGCGGACGGCTCGTCCCGCGCGGTGATATAGCCCTTCTGCTCGAGCGTGTGCAGAAGCGGATAGAGCGTCCCGGCCTTGAGGTCGAAGGCGTGCTCCGACCGGCTGCGGAGCGTCTCGATCATCTGATAGCCGTACATGTCCTCCTGCTCGAGAAGATTCAGAAGCATCAGTCCCGTGCTCCCGGCGAGCAGCGTCTTGTCAAATTCCATATCGGGCCTCCTTTAATAGATAGATGGTCTATATATCGGATATCTATATATTAGCACAGAACGCCGCAATGTCAAGAAAAATCGGAGCCAGGCAAAAAGAATCCGCGCAGACAAGTGACCGGCCTGTCTGCGCGTTTCTTTTAAAAATATGGAGAAAGGAGAAAAATGAAAAAGACGTTTTGCTTCTTGCAAGTATAGAATATCAGGATGGTATTAAAAATCTTAGGGGGCAGATTTTAAATATCTGTGAAATCCTATGATATTTTTTCATTTTTCAGCGCACGGCCAGCACCAGCAGCAGCACCGCCGCGAGATACAGCGCCAGCGCAGCCGCGCAGATGAGCAGGACGATCCCGCCGATAAGCAGCGGCGCGCCCCCGCGCTTTTTGCGCAGCACGAGCAGCGCGATGCCGCCCGCAAGCGTCAGCAGAAAGAGAATCAGCGCCAGATCCGCACGCATAAGGTCACGCTCCTTTCACAAGCAGACACGAGAAATCAGACCCAAGGAAGCTCTGATGCAATGACCGAGAGCATTCGGCGAGAGATTTTGGCCCAAGACAAGGTATGAAAACGCAGGAATACTTTGTGTATTTCAAGTTTTCATACCGCAGGATTGGGTCAAAAGCTCCGGTGAAGGCCGAAGGGCATTGGATCAGAGGTTCCTTAAAAATAATCGCCCCAGCCGTCGTCTTCCGTATAATCGCCCCAGCCGTCGCCGGGATCGGACCACGGGTCGTAGTCGTCGTAATACTCGTCGTCATAGTCCCAGCCCGCGTCGTTGGACTCCATGTATTCGCCGCTGTCGTCGTCAATGTAGCCGTCGCTGCCGTAGCTGATGAATTCGTTCTCGTAGCCGTTCCAGTACCAGATGTCGCCGTCCTCGTCGTACCAGTAATACGGCGTGCCGTAATCGCCGGTGTCACCGGAGTAGGCGGGCTCGGCGGGACGGGACTTGGGCGCGGTGCTCCAGCCTGCGGTATAGGACAGGGTCGTGAGCATGTTGTTGCAGATGTCAAAGTAGTTGCGGATACGGCTTTCAAGCGCGATGGTCGTCGCGACGAGGGCATAGCCGGTCGGCCCGTAGTACCGGACCTCCATGCAGCCGCGCACGGGCTGAGACGGGCCGTCGGAGAAGACGTCGCCGTCGAGCCACATATAGCCGGTCAGGCTGTAATAGTCGCCGTTGTCCTTGAAGTCGGAGCCGAAGGACTTGATGAGATAGCTGCCGTACATGCTCTTCATGAAGTCCTCGAGCATCCTCATCATATAGGTCTTCGCGGTGGCCGCGCCCTTTTCCATGTAGGGGTCGAAGCCCTCGATGGGCTGGAAGGCGATCATGATGTTGGAGTAATAATCGTCCGTGCCGTCCTCCATGACCGCGTTGAAGCTCAGTGCGTTGGATACGTTCGGGTGCTCATGCGCCTCCATCTGGATGGGATAGCCGATGGTCACGTTCGTGAAGCCGCCGGGGAAGGACGCGCTCTGGTTCAGTTCATCCTCCGGCGTCGGCAGGAGCATGATATAGTCCATGGCCGTGAGCGTGTTGCCGTTGGCGTCGCTCAGATCGCCGTAGGCCGTCTGCCAGAGGGAGACGAGCTCGGTGCCGTCCTCCATGCAGAGCGTGATGTTCTCCTCTTCGTTCACCACATAGCCGGGGCCGACCTGCTCGCCGTAGAGATTGATGGCAATCCACTCAAAATCCTCGTTGATGACGAAATAGAACGGCTCGTTTTCGAGCTTCCAGCAGCCGGTATAGCCGGTCAGGTCACCGGTCCCGCTCACGTCGAGCCCGCTCAGCTCCTCCTCGGTGTAGCCCGTCGGCTCGTAGTCCATTTCATAGGCGGAGGGGTCATAGTCGTGCGTGACCTCGATAGGCACCTCGCCCTCGGGCGGCAGGAAGACGACGTAGTCGCCGTCACGGAGCGCGAAGTCCAGCTCGTCGACGCTGGTATCGTACAGAATGTAATTTTCGTCATTATAGACCAGAATATTATATGTATCCGGGACCTCGGATTCCTTATAGGTGCCGAGTCCGGCGTCGATGCTCTCGCCGTCATGGAACATGCCGTCGACAAATTCCGTGTCCCAGTCGCTGCTGGTCGAGGGGGTGATGCTGATGGACGAAATGTCGCGCCCGCTGTGGTTGACCAGCGTAACGGAAACCGACACGTCCTTTTCGCCGCAGCCGGTCAGCAGCACCATGCACAGCGCGGCCGCCAGCAGGACAAGAAGCAGATTCCTGATTTTTTTCATGATAGTCCTCCCAATCTGATTTGCGAAAAGCGAAAAAAACTCCACGATAAATGGTCTGATACCAGTTTACCGTGGAGCCATTCCGTTTCATAGGCCCCTCAGGGGCTAATCTTTTCCGGGAGCTTATCTTTCAGCAGATTCCGCTTGCCGCGCGCGCCGCCGTCGAGCCCCAGCTTGTCGAAAATGCGCTTGAGGTGGTTCTTGACGGTCGCCTCCGACAGATGCAGCTCGGCGGCAATTTCCGCGTTCGTCCGCCGCGCGGCGGCAAGGCGGGCGATCTCCATCTCGCGCGGGCTGAGCCCGCTGCTGTTCGGCTTTGCCGTGCAGCGCAGCACGGCCTCCGCCGCCGCGTTGCCGGCAAAAATCTCCGGCAAAAGCGCACCAAGATCCGCCGCATGCTCGGCAAACGGCAGGTACAGCCCATCCGGCACGGCAATGGAACACGCCGTCTTCAGCTCGCGCCGGGCCGCATCCGTGCGGCCGAGGCGATTTTCCGCGCAGGCCAGCTGGATATGCAGATAGAGCGAGGCAAGATTCGTGTGCAGCCCCTCGTTCAGCGCTTCGCAGGCGTCCCGGCGCGCAAGCAGCTTCGTATATGCGCCGGAGGCCAGCAGAACCTCGTTCTGCACCGTGCGCACCATCGGCAGCACGGGATTTAAGAACGATGCGTCGGCCTCCGGAGCCATGAACCATTCGTCCGCGCAGACCCTTCCCCGCTGCGCATCCAGCCAGGCGCGGCAGAGGTCGAGCGAGCGCAGCAGCAAAAACTGCCGGTTCTCCTTCAGCGTCTGCCGCAGCCGCTCGAGCGCCGCATCCGGCGTCTTTCCGGAAAGCACCGCCAGCCGGAGGGCCGTAAACTCCGCCGTCAGGAGAATGCTGTACTGGCCGCGCGCAAGCGCGGCGTCCCGCGCCAGATGGCAGCCGATCTCCGCCTCGGTGAGCCTGCCGCGCAGCAGATCCGTCTCGCACTGCATGGAATGCTCCGCCCCGCTGCCGTGGCCGTCCGTCACCTTATAATAATATGGCATGCACGCGCGCATCTGCGCGTTTTCCTCGTCGAGCTGCCCGGGCGTGCGGTGGAACATCATGAGGACCGACGGTGAGCCGAAGGTCCACGTGCCGCCGAGGTCGATGCAGCGCGTCGTGCGCGTCATGCGCCCGCAGGCCGAGCGGTGCAGCACGCTCATGGCGGCGATGTCGTTATAGCGCAGGAAGCTCATCACAAGATCGCATTCGCCGAGATAATTTTCCCGCTCCTCCTCCGACCATTCGCCGCCCGGCTGCAAAGCGTCCAGCAGCAGCGCCCGCAGGCGCAGCAGCTCCGGAATCTCGCGGAAGGAAAAGAGCTTGCGCATCAGCACGCATACCGCATCCGGATGCCGCCGCAGCACGTCCTCCGGGCACTCCCGGCACCAGGAAAGCAGCATCTGCCGGTGCTCGCCGCCGACGGATTTGCCGCAGTCGGCCGCGGCCGCGCGCAGCAGCCCGTCCCAGTCGCCCGCCTGCCGGAACAGCTCTGCGGCAATCAGATACTCCCCCGTGCGCGCGTACCAGCTGCCGAGCCGCGCACAGGCAGCCGCCTGCTGCTCCTGCGGCAGAAGGGCAAATTTCCGGCGCAGCAGCTGCCGCAGCATGTGATGGCAGCGGTAAACGCCGGGGGCGCCTTCGGTGATGAAGGCGTTGTTGTGCGTCAGATCGTGCAGCAGCGCGTCCGCATCCGGCGCCTGCCAGACGAAAGCGGCCTGTTCGGCGGTAAAGTCCTCGGCCATGCAGATATCCAGCAGAAACAACCGCTGCCGCTCGCCCAGCGGCTCAAACATGACCTGCTCGATAAGCGCGTTCATGTCCTTTGTATCAAAGCGCCACGCGCCGGTCTGCGCATAGACGCGGAAAATCAGATAGATCATGGCGATCCAGCCCTCGCTGGCCGCGTAGAGCGCCTGCGCCTCCTTTTCCGGCAGCGGCAGGCCGCACAGCTCCGCGTACTGCGTCAGCTCCTCCCGCGTCAGCCGCAGCTCCGCCGCGCCGAGCTCGAGCAGACGGCTGCCCAGGCGCAGCTTCTGCGCAGGAGAAAAGATCTGGTTGCGCGAGAGCAGGAGCAGATGCACCTGCGGCGGCAGCCGCTCAGCCAGAAACGAAACGAGCTCCGCCGCCTCGCCGCCGGAAAGCAGATGCACGTCGTCCAGAATGAACCAGACGGGGGTCTGCTCCGGCAGCGCGTCCTGCACCAGCTCCAGCAGCTGCTGCCGCGTATGCGGGCTGTCCGGATAGCCGAGCGCGAGCAGCTGCGCCGCCAGCTGCGGCGCGGTGTGCAGCGCCCGGCAGAGCCCGGTCCAGAATTCCTGCCGCCCTCCGCCGGATAGGAACTGGCGGAACACATGCGCGTCCGGCGCTTCGGCAGCAATGCGCTGCCGGAGATCCTGCGCGGCGGTCGTCTTGCCGTAGCCCGTGGGGGCGACGATGGTCGTGACGGGATAGCCCGCAGCGGCTTCCAGCCGCGCCTGCAGGCGCGAGGAAAGATAAAGCGCGTTCAAATGCGGATAGGCGTCCATGAAAAGCCCTCCTGAGGCGGTACAGTCGATGATTTTCTATTTTAATCGTTTCCGGCGGCTTCGTCAATGCAGGATTCTCTTGACAAGGATTTAACGGGCAGGTAGAATTGATTTGTTATGCAGTCATGGACGAACGGAGCGCACAGCCGGAGGGACAAGCGTATGCTATTCGGGTTTTTGAAGCAAAAGCGGCAGGAAAAGGCCGACGATCAGCAGCACTGGCGCGCGCGCTGGCAGTCGCTGGTGCCGGAGGAAAACCGGTCCGTCCCCGTCACGGTGGACGGGCAGACGCGCATCGCCTACATTCAGATCAACCAGTTCGTCGTCATGCTGCAGGATGGGCTTCTCATGAAGGCGCATTTTTTCGACGTCTGCGAGTTTTTCCAGAAGGCGGGCTATCACGTCGTGTGGCTCATGCGCTGCGTGCAGGACGTGGAGGGCGGCTATCTGAAGCTCGTCAGAATGGAGGACGGCGGGGCCCGCTGCCGCTGGAAGTGGCGCAAGCCGACGACGAATTTCGGCCGCTGGACGTCCGACAACTGCGCCGTGACGATCCTCATCCAGCACCGGCAGGTGCCGCCGGAGATCACCGATCTCAGAAGCTGCAAAACGCGCGTTCTGCAGCGCGTCACCTGGGCCGAAAGCGACGATAACACGCAGATGGTCCCCGGCCGGACGGAGTTTTTCACGACCGGAAAGCCCGCCACGCCCGAAGAGCTGCTGCACTGGCTGACCGGCACGACGCTGGCAAATCTGTAAAGAAAGAAAAGGAGCGCCTATGTCCATCACGCTCGAACAGGTCAAAAAAAGCGAGGAGATCACAAGCTACATCCGCAAGGCGGACGAATCGCTGTCCGCGCTGGGCTTTACGGAACACAGCTTCGCCCACGTGGGCCTCGTCTCGGCGCAGGCAAGCGCCATTCTGAAAACGCTGGGCTACGACGACCGCACGTGCGAGCTGGCCGCCATCGCGGGCTGGCTGCACGACATCGGAAACGTCGTCAACCGCATCGACCATGCGCAGTCCGGCGCGGTCATGGCGTTCCGGATTCTCGACAAGATGGGCGCAAGCCCCGAAGAGACCGCCACCATCATCACCGCCATCGGCAACCACGACGAGAAGACCGCCTTCCCGGTCAACCCCGTGGCAGCCGCGCTCATTCTGGCGGATAAAATGGACGTGCGCGCGAACCGCGTGCGCGAAAAGGCCCGCGCGGCGTTCGATATCCACGACCGCGTGAATTACTCCGTCAAAAAGCACGAGGTCACGCTGACGGAGAAGGAGATCTGCCTGACGCTCGCCATCGACGCAGAGGTGTGCGCGGTGATCGAGTATTTTGAAATTTTCATGGACCGCATGCTCCTGTGCCGCCGCGCGGCGGAGAAGCTGGGGCTGCATTTCGCGCTCGTCATCAACGGCCAGCGCATGGCATAAAAAAGTTTCCGGACGCGGGAACCTTTTCCGGCTTCCGTTCGTCCAGAAAGCGGCGGGTGTTCCGCCAAATTATATAAACAGGGAGAATTGGATATGGAAACCCTTGAAAAGCTGCGCAATGGAATCGACCAGCTGCCGAAGTGGCTGCTGCTCGTGCTTGTGATTTTTGTCGACGGTCTGGTAGGCGGTCTGTACCGCGCCGCCGGGAAGACCACCGAGGCGAAAGTCATCGGCTGGATCATGGCGGCGGCCTATGTGCTGTCGATTTTGTCCTTTGTCGAGCTGCCCGCGGTGCTCGCCACTGTCTCGCGCATCGTGACCGTTGTGTGCATGGTCGCCGACATCATCACCGTCATCACCAGCGGCAAAATTACGTTCTTTGCCGGCTGAGAAAAGAAAGAATTAAGAAAACGTTAGGAGTCCCGTCATGAAGCTGTTCACCATCATCCTCTTCGCCGTCACCTACATTCTGATGATCGCGCTGCCGAAAAAACGGCCCTATGTCGCGCTCATCTCCGCCGTCATCTTCGTCGTCTCCGGCGCGATGCCGCTTTCCTCCGTCTTTACGGCCATCGACTGGAACGTTCTTTTGATGCTCGCCGGTACGATGGGCACGGTCGCGCTGTTTATCGAGTCGAAAATGCCGGAGCGCATGGCCGATCTCCTTCTGCAGAAGACGCCCAACGTCATGTGGGTCGCGGTGGCGCTGTCCGTGTTCGCGGGCGTCGTGTCGGCGTTTGTCGACAACGTCGCAACGGTTCTGATGATCGCGCCGGTCGCGCTGGCCATCGCGAAAAAGCTGAAGGTGTCCCCGGTGGCACTGCTCATCTGCATCGCCGTCTCGTCCAACCTGCAGGGCGCGGCGACGCTCGTCGGCGATACGACGTCCATCATGCTGGGCGGCTACGCCAACATGGATTTTTTGGACTTCATCTTCCTGGACGGCAAGTGCTCCATCTTCTTTGCCGTTGAGCTGGGCGCGCTTGTGACCGTCCCCGTTATCATGTTCATCTTCCGCAAGGAAAAGGGCAAGGTCACGGTCGGCGCGCCGACCGTCGTGGAGGATCTGTTCCCGACGTACCTGCTGGTCGGCACGGTCGCGCTGCTCATCGCGGCGTCCTTCATCCCCGGCCGTCCCGCCGTCACGAACGGCCTGATCTGCATGACGCTGTTCCTCATCGGCCTCATCCGCTCCATTCTCCAGAAAAAGCACTTTGGCCCCATCAAGTACGCGCTGGGCGAAATTGACTTTGAAACGCTCCTGCTTCTCATGAGCCTGTTCGTCGTCATCGGCACGCTGACCGAGACGGGCGTCATTGAGGACATCAGCGCCCTGTTCGTCAAGCTCGGCGGCAAGAGCCTCTTTGGCATGTACTCCATCATCGTCTGGGGCTCCGTTATCATCTCGGCCTTCATCGACAACATTCCGTATGTCGCGACGATGCTCCCGGTCGTGCAGGGCATTGCGGCCATGATGGGCTGCGACGCGCACGTTCTGTATTTCGGCCTGCTCGTCGGCGCGACGCTCGGCGGCAATCTGACGCCCATCGGCGCCTCGGCCAACATCGCGGCCATCGGCATTCTGCAGAAGGAGGGCTACGAGGTCAAGGCCTCCGACTTCCTCAAGATCGGCGTCCCGTTTACGCTCCTCGCCGTCCTGACCGGCTATCTCTACTGCTGGCTCGTCTGGGCATAAGCATATACGCAGATAAAAGCCTCCCCTTGTCATGCCCCGCATGATAAGGGGAGGTAGCATTTTCGAAGAAAATGACGGAGGGGATGGGTTGCAGACATCAGAGTGCTTCCTAAATTTGCGACGTTCGAATCCCCTCAGTCAGCTGCGCTGACAGCGTCCCTACCCCTTTTGGCCCTACAGGCCATTTCCCCCTGACAGGGGGGGGAATCGACCCCTTGTGCCCAAGGGAGCCTTTTGTGCGGCAAAATTTTTGAGCTGTTACAAACTACGCGGGAAAAGTCCAGAAAAACCGAAGAGGTTTTTCTGGTCGGTTCAAGGGGGCTCCGGGGGGAAATCGAAATCCCCCCGGGCTCGCTCGGGCGAAGGCCCAGAGCAAGCGCAAGACGCCAGATCGTTTCGAAGCTGGCCTGCTTGCGTCCTGTTTCGATCATGCTCAGATGCGTGCGCGCGATACCGGCAAGCCCGCTGAGCAGCTCCTGCGGCATATTCCTTTCCATCCGAAGCCGCCGGATCGTCTCGCCGACAGCGTTTTGCTGATACTGCACATGATTGCCTCTTTTCAATCATCCTCCAGCAGCTTTGGAATCAATAAAAAAATATTGATTGATACTTGATTTTTTCCGCAAATTGCAAGTGCAAGTTGGACACGTGCACGGTAGAACTTAGTGAATCAGAGCGTCGGTCAGGATGGAAGCCGCAGGCTTC
>CADBOK010000080.1 GCA_902796245.1 Oscillospiraceae bacterium
GGACCTTTTCACGCTGCGCTGCACCATTTTTCCTTGAAATACGTCAGTATTCCTGCGAAAAAATGTCTTGCTCAGCGCAAAAATTTCCCGCTGCCGGTCACATTGGGAGTTTTCAGATACACCCTAGGATTTTCTTCCTTCATGCAGCGATGCAGGAAGGTTTCTGCCATCCTATGCCCAAGGGTCGTCCTGCACGGGGATGCGGATGCCGGAGAGAATGCTGGAATACTCCCAGAGGTACCAGTTTGTACCCTTCTGCCGCAGCTTCATGGGGCGGGGCGAATCAGCGCCGGCCGTCTTCAGATATACGCGCAGATAGCCCGGCTCCACATCCTGCGGCCGCAGATCGGGCAGCACCTGCAGCGTATAGGGGCGTGACGGCGTGTAGCCGTTCTGCGGCGTCGCACCGTCAAAATACGCCAGCGGCAGATAAGTCTTGCCGCGCAGGCGGTCACGCAGGAACTGTGTGTCATAGCCTGTCATGGGCCGGGGCCCGCGCAGGACGTTCATGGCCTCTACGCCTGCGTTCGCGTCGCGCGTGTACAGCTGCAGCGCGGCGAGAAACAGCGCACAGGTCATCTCCGGGCGGGTCAGGTCGGCGGCAGAAAATTCCGCAGCCGTTTGCGGCAGCTCGTTCAGAATAATTTGCATTGACGTTCTCCTTTCTCATCCTACAGCGTCGGAAAATGGATACAATGTCGCGTAATAATAGTCAAAAGCAGCAAACGC
This sequence comes from Oscillospiraceae bacterium, assembly GCA_902796245.1. GTDB lineage: Bacteria > Bacillota > Clostridia > Oscillospirales > Oscillospiraceae > CAG-170. The sequence continues at coordinate 730 of CADBOK010000080.1, forward strand.
ACCGATGCGGGCGATGACGGCAAGCTCTCCACATTCTGTCACCACAACAGGAATATCCAGGTTTATGACCTCATCCGAGAGCGTCCATGCCAGTCTTTCGTCATAGCCCATCTCCTGCCGCTGCTCCTGCGTCATAAATCCGTTGTCTGCCTGAAAATACGCCTCCGCCGCAACGCGAACCGCCGCGAGGAAATCGCTTTCGGAAATTCCGAGGCGCTTCAGCAGGGCTTTTGTATCGAGCCGCATATCCCGCTCGCGGTCGTAGCAGTACACGGCGCACTCGGGCAGCTCGTAGTAGGAATCGGTCCAGAGGATCAGTTGTTCCACGCCGTCGAAGGCCGTATAGTATGATTCGATCATATGCGTGACCGGCGGTTCATTTCGCGAAAGTCGGTCCAGCTCCGTTTCTGCAAGCGTCTCAAAGCGGTCGCGGATGTCGCTGTTGATCTGATCGAGCGTTGCCGAGTCCTCGCTGAAGAAGCAGGGAATGCGGTAGCTGTAATACATCCCATAATCATCGAAGCCCTCGGAAACGGCCACCGTGCCGGAGACGTTCATCGACTCGTAATAAACACTTGTCAATTGCTCCATGGTAAAACCGGTGCTCCACTGCCCTGCAGCAGGCCAGAAGACCATGCCGTAATTCAGATAAATGCCGGGCAGCTCCGTTGTATCCATGAGGAACAATCCGCCACCTTCTGCCGAGTAGTCGAGCAGCAATTCATACGGTATCGTCTCATCGCCAATTCGCTCGGCCTGCACGGCCAGACAGTCAGAATCGCTGTCCAACACCCACGCGCCCTCCAGAACCTCGATGGGCCGGTGCTGTTCTTTACAGACGTAGGAGAAAGAGCCGTCCTCCCCGAGATGCAGATAGGCAGCCGTTAGCCCGTCGTTGTATTCCCATTCGCCCGCCAATTCCGCGGAGGGCTGTCCAGAGACACGATTGCGCAGACGAGCCATCTGGCTGTCGAAGGATGTATGAACACAGGGAAGGGACTCATCGCGCCGGTACTTGTACTCGTATCCCTTTTCCTGTACCCAAACGCCATCTTCGGTAAGAACAATGGTACACGGGGTGGCCTCACTCCAATAGTCGCACGTTCCTTCAATGATATTAAAGCCCTGATACGCGCCGCAGACATTTACCAGTTCGCCGTCCGCAATAATATCCGGGTCGGGCCAGAATTCCTCGACCCATGTACCTGACAGGGTGCCGTCTGACAAGTAACTGTATTCCAGCAGCAGAATGTCGCTGTAGGCGTGGAGCTCCAGCACGGTAGTGATATCTGCATCGGTCTGATCGTCCACATAGATGCCTTCATACATGCTGTAGCCGTCGCCTGACGGCGCGCCTTCCTCCGGCCCGGGTTTGCCGGAGCGCTGGGCGGTGCTGCCCTTCGAAGGCGTTTTGCCGGACGTCGGTGTTTGCGTGGTATCCGGTGGATCGGTCTGTGCTGGTTCCTGCGTTTCCGGCAGCTGTTTTGTATTCAGTTTATCCTGCAAACGATCGCTGTTTTGCTTTGTATCGGCGCAGCCGGTCAAAAAGAGTAACAGCAGCACGACAAGCGTGAGCGCCAGAGCTGTCAATCGTTTCATCGTGTTCCCTCCTGATGCGTATGGCGGCACATTTCTGCGCCGCCATACGCGTGTCGAAAAAGTCTCGCAGAGTTTCGCGCCCGCAGGCGCGAAACCCATTTAGATCATTTTTTCCGGCGGCGTGTACGTCGGGAAAAATACGCTCCGGCCTGCAAGTGTGCAGGCTGTCCGCTTTTTTTGCGGACAGATCGTGCGCGCAGCAGGCCGCAGCCTGTTGTCGAAAAACTCCTTTGGAGTTTTTCGACAGCCCCATGGCGGCGCATTTCTGCGCCGCCATATCTGTCAACTATTCTGGCTTGAACGGAAGCAGCGGCGTCAGAAGCTGCGCCAGCCGCGGCAGGCTCATGGTCTGCAAATAGACCTTGCCGGGGCCGGTGACGACGGTGTCGATCAGGCCTTCGCCGCCCAGCAGCTTGTTTTTCAGGCCCTTGACCATCTGAATATCCAGCTGGCACGTCGCGTCCATCATGGCGACCACGCCGGTGTCGCAGACCAACTTCTCGCCGGGCGCGAGATCATACTCCGGGCAGTAGCCGTCGAACTCAAAGAACACAAGACCGGAGCCTGTGACCTTCTGCATGATGAAGCCCTCGCCGCCGAACAGGCCCGCGCCGATCTTTTTCTGCAGGTGGACGGAAAGCTCCACGCCCAGCGTCGCGCACAGGAACGCCGATTTCTGGCAGATGACGCTCTCGCCCGGACCAAGCTCCCGCGCGACGATGCGCCCGGGATAGGAGGACGAAAACGCGATCTCCGCAGGCCCCTGCGCCGTATAGTGGCTCAGAAAAACACTTTCGCCGGAGATCATGCGGCCAAACGCCTTGCCGACGCTGCCGCCCTTGGTCTCAGTCAGCACCGGGCCGCGCGCCCAGGTACGTCCGCCGACCTCGCTGACGATGGTCTCGCCGGGATTCATCTGGATTACAACGGCAGGCAGGCTGCCGCCGACAATGGAATACTGCATAGCTGCGCTCCTTTCAAAACCGGATCAATTCACCTGAATGGAATTGATGATATTCTGTACCTCTGCGGAATCCCGCTGCTGCTTGGTGTAGGCGCTGACATTGATGAGAATGGCGAGGTAGGTGTTCGCATCGTTGCCGAATTCGATGTAGACGCTCTCGGCCGCGTCGCCCCACTCGTCCAGATAGGTAGCCTTCAGCGCGTAATAGCCGCCGATGGTCAGCTCTTCCTTTTTAAACTCATCGTAGCCGCTGCACCCGTCTATGTAGCCTTTCAGGCTTTCGATGCTGTATTCATCCTGAATGGCGTTAAAGGTGATGCGAACGCTGCCGTCTGCGTTTTCCAGCGCTTCAATACCGAAGCTGTTGTCAAACACATATTCGTCGAGCGGATATTCAAAACAGATCTCGCCCGCGTTTGCGTAATCGTAGATATCGGTCGGCCCGTCAAAGCCGGAATAGCCGTCTCCGGAGGAGATCGGGACGGCCGTGCCGCCGATCTGCGGCAGATACCAGCTGTCATATTCCAACGGCATCATGTTATCGTAGAGCAGATTGGAGGTATCGGCTACGCGCACATCCTCCCAATCCATGCCCCACGGACGCAGGAAGAAGTCATAGTCGATCCAGTCGCCGTCTTCGTCATACATGGTGCTGTCGATATGGATCATGTGGTCAAAATCGCTGACCATGGACGCGCCGGGATCGACGATCCAGTCGGCATGCTTGATACTCAGGTTCAAAATCGTGCCAGATTCAGACATCATACAGCCGTAGTCCGTCGTTCCGGTGCCGAAGGTCACGTCCGCCGTGGCAAACACCTCGCCGTCGAGCCAGGTCATCTCGACATAGCCGGTGCCGTCGTCATAGACCGTGATCTCACTCAGGCAGTCGCCGTAGTCGCCGATCCGGTCGGAGTAGTAGTCGGAGGCGTTGCTGAATACGAACCAGCCGTACCACTTGCCGCTCCACCAGTCGGCTACGCTCAGCTCTTCGGGCTCTTCGGGCTCCTCGGGCTCTTCGCCGCCGGCAGAGGTATTGTGTTCGACCTTGGGCGCGCTGCCCTCGCCGCGTGTAAAGACATAGTCATCGCTGTCCACCTGAATGTGCAGGCAGTCGCCCTCCAGCTTGTAGGAGAGCTTCGAGCCGTCATCAGCGGTAATGACGCCATCGGCCCAAGTGACGTTAACGGGATTGTCGAGCGCAAGCACACCGGTGCCGTCTTCCTTGAGCTCTGCACAAATCTCGATGCCGAGCTCCTTGAACATGGCCACGTCGTCTTCACTCATGGCGTTGGTGCCGTCCACGCGCAGGAGCGTCCAATAGCCGGCCTCTGCCGCGCGCTTGCCGGGCTTGCCGCTATTGTCAGCCGCGCCGCCCTGCTTCTCAAAGGTGTAGAGCATACCGGCAATGTCGAGCGTCATCACGCCGTCTTTCAGCGTGCCTTCGTACTTGTCGCCGCCCTGCTTGAATGTGAACGCTTCACCGTCCAGCTTCCATGTGCCGCTGAATTCCTGACCCATGATGCAGACGTCCGCCTTGTTCTTGGCCTTCAGCTCGATCCATTCGTCTTCCGCGCCGACCTCAACACCATCAATCGTACACGATACGCCCTCATAGCGGCCGAGCGTGGGATCGTCCTTGCCACCCTTGCCGCCGAGCAGCAGCACCAGCGCCACAACAAGCACGACCACCGCGGCCGCGATGCCGACGATCAGGCCGATCTTTTTCCCGCCGCCGGGCTTTTTCTGCTTCGGCGCTTTCGCCGGAGCTTCGGGCGGCACATACGAGCCGCCAGCACCGGACTGTGTGGGCGGGGTATATGTCTGTACAGGCGGCGTGTAGGACTGCTGCGGAGCCTCATAGCTCTGCTGTACAGGTGGGGTATAGCTCTGCTGCGGAGCCTCATAGCTCTGCTGTACGGGTGGGGTGTAGCTCTGCTGCGCAGGCGCTTCATAGGCAGACTGTACCGGCTCAGCGGGTGCGGGCTGCTGCACTGCTACCTTCTGGCCGCATTCGGGGCAGAACTTCGTCCCGTCCGGAATCTGCGCGCCGCAGTTTCCGCAAAAACTCATATTGTTTCCTCCTTCAAATTCTTTTTCTGTGTCTAAAACTTACCGCTCTTTCCGGAGAAACCATCGCTGTCTACGGTGGTGCCCCCGCTGTCGGAGTCTGTCTCGATTTTCTGCCGTATCTCGGTGGTATGGGTAAAGTGATCCTCCCGGCCTGTGATCTCCACGCTCCCTGCGATGAGGTAGGCGTTGGCCTCCGTCTTGGCAGACACGGACTTCATCAGGCGACTCGACAGCCCCACAGCGATCACAAAGGCTGCCACGCAGCCCACCAGCAGAGAGATGCCGGTTCCGACCAGAACGATCAGGGGGTTGCTGTCCACGTCCAGTGGATGGCCCTCCCGGGCGGACTACAGCATGGATTCGCTCTTATCCAGATAGTCAGAAAGGCCGCTGTACCAGTTGTCATCGCCAAAATCATCCAGAAAGACCTCTGAGAGCTTATCTTTGCCGTAGTCGGTGAAGGCGGTGTTGCCGTAGCCATAAGCGATGAGGGTGTAATCCCGCTCCGCCATGGACAGCAGAAGCAGCTCCCCGCTTTTTTCCTCGCCGTACCCCAGACGATACTCCTGATACAGCATTTTGGCGGCTTCATAGATAGTCTCATCATAGGTGTAGGCAGTGAAGTCATCCAAAAGGATGATGTACACGCCGCATTTGTATTTCAGGGAAATTTCCTCTGCCCGCCTCTCCAGCTCCAAACACTCCTGGTCGGAGAGGAGCCCGGCCTCGTCGGTGACGAAGTACAGCCCAGCCTCATCAAAGCCCGTTGCCAGAGCGGGGATGCACAGGAAGAGGGCCAGCACCATCGTGGCCAGAAGGGAACTGATCCGTTTTTTCATTTCGCGCCCCCTCCTCTCAGGCCAAAAAGATTCTCGCGATCAGCTGGCCCAGGCCACTCCAGAGCATCAGGCCACTGAGCACCACGGCCAGGACGGCGAAGAACGCCCCGACCTTTCCGTTGGACACTGGCAAATCGCCCACCATATTGCCCGTCTGGCCGTTCATCATAAAGAGGTAGTCCTCATTCTTCCACTTAGTGCGCAGGGTCCACACCGGCATCAGCGCGTAATGCACCTTGCCGCGGTGAAGGCGGACGTTATCGCCCACCTGATTCACCGTCTCATAGCCGGACACATCCCGGCGCATCTGGTCAATGGCCGAACTGCGGAAGCGCCGGTCGGCACGTTCCATGCTCTCGTGGGCGGTCACATCGTATTTATCCGCAAGGTACCCCGGGAGATAGGCGGTGGAAAATGGCTTCAGACCAGCGTAGTCAAATGGCTCGATGGAATCCATGTAGTCATCCGGCATTTTCTTGGAGCCGTCTACAGGTACACGCTCAAACTCCATGGTGCCGGAGCGCCACACGTCAAAAATGCTCAATGACAGTGACCCGGTAATCCCCCTCATGATGGGTATGGGAGCGTGTGGCATGGAAGCGGCAGTCCGCCTCCGCGCTGGCGTCAAACAGCCAGAAGGGGACATAGATTCCTTGAATCTCCTCCAGATGATTGCCGCTGGAGAAGGCGCGGGGCAGGAAGAATTTTTTGCTGTAGTGCTTTTTCAGCGCCGCGACAGCAGCCTTTTGTCCAGCTTGAACGGGATCACATAGTCCGGCTTCATGGTGCCGCCAAACTGTCCGGGTACGATGGTGTTGTTGCCGCAGTAGGGGCAGCTGGTGGCGGCGGTGGTGGCGTCGCAGATCAGTTCCGCGCCGCAGGAGGAACAGCTGTACGCTTTCATTCCTTCGCTGTCCACACCCCAATCCTCCTGAAGAGCGGAGGTGTCCCAGGCCGGTTCCTCTCCAGGCTCACCGGTTTCCTCTTTTGCCTCCGCCTGTTGAAAAGCGGCCTCTGCTTTTTCCTCCTGCCCGGCATAGAGCGCCTCGATCTCGGCTACGTCATAGGCCGATCCGCAGTATTCACACTCCAGCTTGCCGGAGCCGCTCGCAAAATGGAGCGGCCCCGTGCAGGCAGGGCATTGATAATTGGTGATCTGGCTTGCCATGGCTTAAAAACCGCTCAGGCGGAATGCCAGCAGCTCCATGGCCGAGTCATCGTTACGCTCCTCGGTCATGATGACGATGATGCTGCCGTCCGGCTGCAGATCCGCCGAGCAGAACCACGGGTAGGAAGTGTCGAAGAGATCGCGGTCGTCAATCTCTCCGATGTAGTCGCCGTCGGCGTTCCACAGAATGACCGTGCGCATGTTGCCGTCGAGCGCGATAAAGCCGTTGGCGGTCTTGGTCACGAAGGTGATGCTGCCAAGCCTTCCGTCTTCACCCAGAAGCGTTTTCTGCAGCGTCCCGGCATGGTCGTAGACCTGCACGACCTGCGCGCTTGTCTCCGCGTCAGAGCCGGTCATGTAGACGTAGCTGTCGTCAATCCAGACTCTGGTGACCATCGACATGCCGGTGACCGGGAAGGGCTCCGACTGCATTGCGCCGTCGGAGAAGGTGTATTTCTCCACGGCATCAATGCTTGTGAAGAAGCTGATGCCCCATGTGCCGTCCGGCGCGGCGGCGAAGTAATCCGGGCCGGAATAGCTGAAGGTCTGCACGCCGTCCTTGAGACCAATATAGGGTTTTCCAAAGTTGGATAGCAGCAGCGTGCCGTCACTTGCCACATCCACATAATCATATTCCGCGTCCAGCGCCACATCCTGCACATAGGTCAGCGTGGAGCCGTCGAAGGCAAATTCCTTCAGAACGCCGTCGGAGACAATATACGCCTTGTCGCCCACAATCTCGATGTCGTGGGCAAAGGTCTCGTGGGTGATAAAAGGCTCCGCCATGGGAATAAACTCGCTGCTCAGCGTATAGGTGCCGACCATGGCGCTCATGCAGTCGCCGTAGAACGGCTCGCCCTCCCAGTACCACGGACCGTCAACGTTGCCGATCTCTTCAAGATGGAACTGAAGATTTTCCAGAATGCGGCCGATGCGTTCGTTCTCAATATCATCCCAGACGCGAACAAACATGCTGGCACCGGCAGACTCGTTGCGACCGAAATAGAACATCGTATCGCCGTCGTCGTTCACCCATTTCAGAAGCTGCTGACCGCCAACGGTATAGAAGTCATCCGCGTAAGCGTTTTCTTCCACCAGCGCATACTCGTCAAAGCCACGGTCGTACAGGTCCTCGCGGTATTCGTGCGGATCATCGAGTCCTGCATAGATTCTGACCGCCAGCTCCCGGTTGCCGTCCCCGTCAAAAATGAAGCCTTCAAACGAACAGTAGTCGCTATCATTTTCAATATCGTCCTCTTCGTATTCCCATCCGTCGTCCTCGGGGAAGGAAACCGTGAACAGCTCGGTCTCGATGGTGGTCATCTCCACCTCGGGCTCGGGTTCGGGTTCAGGCTCCGGTTCAGGTTCGGGTGCGGGAGCAGGCTCCGTTGCCGGCTCGTTTACTGTCTGGCCATTGGCCGCATCTGAAATGCTCTTTTCATCTTCGCCGCAGGCGCAGAGGCTCAGGAGCATCATCGCGGCAAGCAAAAGTGCGATCCATTTTTTCATTTTCGTTCTCCTTTCCTGTCAGGGACATCCTGCTCAACCGTTGATCGCGCCGCCGCAGTATTCGCAGCAGCCCGACGCGTCGGGCGTGGTGGTCGCGCCGCACCACGGGCAGGTGACGGCCTGCCTGGGAGCGGCTGCCGCGGCTGCGCTCGCGCGCGCATCCTTGCGCACCTGCAAAAGCGCGTTGCGGATTTCGTTGCCCATCCGCTCATACTGCTTGTATTCCACGCTGGCGCGAACCTCGGCTGCGTTGGACACACGTCCGCCGCCCATGGGTGCGCGCGGCGGCATTCCGGGACGCGCCGCGCCGGACATGGGCGTTCTCGCTCTGGGCAAGGCGTTGGGGCCGTCGAGCAGCGTCGGCTCGTCGTTGTCCACGGAAGATTTGTTCAGCTTGAAACGAATCTCATTGAAGTAGGGGTTGTTGACGTTGATAACGATGTAGAAATCGTAGGAATAGGCGTAGCGCTTGGGATTGAAGCTCTGGCGGTTGCCCTCTTTGTCCTTGTATTCGATCTCCCGTTTGCTTTCGTCGATGTCCAGCGTGCAGCCCGTTACATCGGAAAAGTCCATCACATCCGGGTTGGCCTCAGCCAGATTGCGAGCCGACGTGACCATGAATCTGCCCGCGTCCTCATCGAGCAGCACCTTTGTCGTCTCGCCCAGCGTGCGCGTGGTGCGGAACGCAGCCACCTTTTCCTTGTTTGCCTCGCGGTAGTCCAGCTGCGCTTTGATCTCCTCCACGGTGCTGCTGCGCCGCTCGGAGAACCACGGCGAGAGCTTCGCCGCGCAGTTTTTACACATGTTGCCGTCTTCCAGCTTGCGGTTGCCGAGCAGGCCAATCTCGCCGCCGCAGATGGAGCACTCTTTCTTTTTAAATGCGTCAAATAATCCCATGCTGTTTTCCTCCAAAACTACTGCTTTTTGAATTCAATCTCCTCGGTGTCGAAGCTGTCACGCATCAGCACCATGACGACTCTGCCGTTTTCATCGCTGTCGGATACTTCGTGGTACAGATGTTCTATAACCGTTCCGGCCGGCTGCGTCAGCTCCGTTTTGCTGAGAAACAGATCTGTAGAATACACGTTTCCTGGCTGAAGATAGGTGAAATTGTATGTATCCTCCAGCACGGTCTCACCGTCCAGAGTCAGAAGAATCTGATATTCCTCCGTCAGCGTCATCGCGTACCGCCCGTCGGTGCTTTCCCATGTGCCGGCCAGCACCGGCAGCAGCATGCCGTTATCCACATATGTATAATCGCCGTCCAGCATCTCGATCGGTCCGGGATCCTCAGGTTCCTCGAAATCATCCGGTTCTTTCTCAACAAACGGATTTTTTATGCCGCCTTTGTCCATGATCCGTTCTGTGACGAAGTGCCTATATGCCAGCAGGCCCGCCACGGTCAGGACAGCCAGAACCAGAATCACAATCAAAATGACAATCAGCACCTTTTTCATTGCATATCTCCTTCGTCAAAGGGCTTGCCGCACTCCGGGCAGAACCGCCCCGTGTTCCCGGTCTGTCCACACGAACAGGTCCAACTCCCCTCCGGGGCTGGCTGGTTCTGGCCACTCTTTTGGGAATATGCTTCTCTTGCGATGTCCTGAAGCAGTTCCAGCAGATCGTGGGCGGATGTACCCCCACCGTATCTGTTGGTGAATTCCTCGCCGTCCTCTTGCCATGTGACCGCGATTATACTGCTGGTGGCGTCCAAAAGTCCCGGAGGCGTAGCGCGGTAGGCAGACAGTTCCGCCTTGCGCAGAAAATCAGCCAGTTCTTCCCAGCGCTCCGGGGAAACCGGCAGCCATGTCTCGCCCGCTGCGCGTTCGATTCCTCCCATCCCGTTCCAATGAAACCCGATGGAATCATCACCGATCTCGACCCGTTCATGGGTCTCCGGGTCTGCATACCGGCAGTACAGGCGGGGATCGGAGAGATCCTGCTCCGTGGTTTTGATCCGGAACTGAAAACAGCCATCGTAGCTCATGGCGCTTTGATGCCAGGAGAATGCAACCAATTCTGCCATTTCGGAAACCTCCCGTATTTCCTCCGATTCGAGTTCCCCGGGCTGGGACTTGCCGTAGTCCGCCCGGCCCAGAACAGCCTGCTGCCTCACGCTGTCTCCCCCATCTTTTGAGATGGTGATATCCAGATACATCCTGCATTTTTCCACATAGAGGCTCTCCATGGTGCTGCAGACGCTCCCATCCTCGCTTTCAAATTGCGTATCATAGAACTGAAGCTCCGTCTTGACGTTCGGGTCATCCCCATTGAAGTCGAAGGTGAAATCGCCGCTGTACACCAGCTCCTGCCGGTAGCTGAGATCAAATGTGTTGCCTTCTATGCCGCCGATGTGCGCGCTCCATACGCCGGCCTCCGACATCCACCCGGCATTCAGCAGTTCCAGCATCGGCGCCGCCGGGTTTTCCATGACGGGACCGTCCGTGGTCTGGCCGGCAAAGTGCTGATACGCCAGCAGGCCAGCCACGGTCAGAACAGCCAGAGCCAGAATCACAATTAAAATTGCACTCAGCGTCTTTTTCACTGGATGTCCCCGTCGTCAAAGGGGTCGCCGCACTCGGGGCAGAACTTAGGCGGCTTGGTGGGATCTGCAGGCTCCCAGCCGCACTTGTCGCATTTATACTGCGGGATGCCCGCGGGCTTCTTCGCGCCGCACTCGGCGCAGAACTTACCCTTGTTCACCGCGCCGCAGCTGCACACCCAGCCTTCCGGCTTGGGTTCGGGCTTCTTTGCGCCGCACTCGGGGCAGAACTTGCCGGTAACAGTCGCGCCGCAGCCCGGGCAAATCCAGCCGTCAACAGGCTTCGGCTCGGGCTTTTTCGCGCCGCATTCGGGGCAGAATTTGCCCGTGGCCGTCGCGCCGCAGGCGGGACACGCCCAACTGTTTGCAGCGGGCGCTGCAGGGGCCGGTGCGGGCGTGGGCTGCTGCACCTGCGGCTGCTGCTGACCCATCTGGTACAGGTTCTGCGCGTTCATGCCGCCCATCTGGCCCGCCATGTTCATACCCATAAAGGCCATCGCCGGGCCTGCGCCCTGATTCTGCGCGGCGGACTGCATCGCGCTGGCCTGCGCGCCGACCAGGTGTGCGGCGGCTCTCGTCGGGTCCATGAACGCGGCGTTGCGCTGCATCTCCTTGATCATCTGCTCGTCTTCTTCCGAGGCCTTCACCGACGATACGCCGAAAGAGACGATCTCCAGTCCGCGCAGATCGCGCCACTTGGCCGACAGCACGTCGTTGAGCGCCTCCGCCAGCTCCTGCGTGTGGCCGGGCAGCGCCGAGTAACGGATGCCCATCTCAGAAATTCTTGCAAACGCGGGCTGCATGGCCGTCAGCAGCTCGGTCTTGAGCTGGCTGTCGAGCTGGCCGCGGTCGTAGCCGGACTCGACGTTGCCGCAAACGTTCGTGTAGAACAGCAGCGGGTTGGAAACGCGGTAGGAATACTCGCCGAAGCAGCGGATAGCAATGTCAATGTCGATACCGGCGCGCTGATCGACCACGCGGAACGGCACCGGCGACGGCGTGCCGTACTTGTTTCCGATAAGCTCCTTGGTATTGAAGTAATAGACTCTTTGATCCTTGGGCGCTTCGCCGCCGAAGGTAAAACGCTTGCCCACGGTGGCGAGCACACGCATGATGTTATCCTTGTTGAGGCCGCCCGCGAAGATCGAAGGCTCGGTGGAGGTGTCATATGTATACTCGCCGGGTTCGGCGCACACGTCCACGACCTTACCCTGCTCGACGATCAGCATACACTGCCCGTCGGCCACGGCGATGATCGAGCCGTTTGTGATGATGTTATCCGAGCCTTTTGTGTTGCTGGAACGGCTTCCCGCACGCTTCTGACCCTTGACGGCCAGAATATTGGCAGGCAGCGCCTCGCAGTAAAAATACTCCTTCCACTGGTCGGCCATTACGCCGCCGGCAGCACCCAATGCAGCTTTAATCAGTCCCATGTTTTGTCTCCTTTCAAGCCGTTACATTCTGCTTTCGATACTTCCTTATTTGTACACACGGATCCACGTCTCGTCTGCGCCGGACTTCGTATAGTCATGGCCGTTGGCTGCCTCGACGATTGACCAGTACGCCCAATGGCTCTTTTCCGTCGGCAGATCCGTGAACGTACGCGGCATTTCATTCAGATGCGCCTTCACAAATTCGCGGTCGGCCTTGCGCTCGAGCAGCCTGCAGGTGATGGTCACGACCTCGGCGCGGGTGATGTTCTTCTGCGGGCCGAAGGTGCCGTCAGGGTAGCCCGTGACCCAGCCGCGCGCGGCAGCGAAATTGATATACTTCGCGCCCCAGTAGCTGTCGGGCACGTCGGAGAACGTTGCCTTGCCCGCAGTCAGTTCTTCAAAGCGGCAGGCAATGGTAGCAAACTCGGCGCGCGTGATGGGCGCGTCCGGACGGAACGTGCCGTCGGGATAGCCGGTCAGAATCTCGAACTTTTCAAGATAGCCGATGTAGTTGGCATACCATTGGCTGGCCGGAACATCCGAGAATGAGCAGGGATAGGTCTTGCCGACCTCCATCTGCTCAACCATCAGACGGGCGAACATCGTCGCGACCTCAGCACGGGTCATGTTACGGTCCGGGCCAAACGCACCGCCGGGATAGCCCTGCATAAAGGCGAAGTGATCGACCTTGTTGAGCTGCGGCTTGCCGGAGGTGCCGACATAGGTGTTGACGAAGACCAGACCGTTGCCCACCTCATTATGCGTGACGTTTGTATCGTCCGGCTCCCAGACGTGGTTCTGGTTAAACTCATCAATGTACGGCTTCACGCCCCAGACGGAGGTGTCATAGATCCAGCCGGCCGCGCCGTCTTTGACCTCGACGATGGAGAAGCCGTCGTCCAGCTTGGCAAATTCCTCTTCGTCCGCGACCTTGATCTTCAGCGTGCCGTAGTATTCGCCCGGGCCGTTGGTGACGATTGTGCCGCCGCTGACGGTGTAGTTGACTTTGTCGTTGTTCTCCGGGCCGTATGTTTCGTCATACTTGAAATCCGTGGGCGCGAAGGTGAATACCTGTCGTCCCGGTGCTTCGTCGCCCAACTGCCGCACGATCTTCACAATGGGAATCTCCAATGTGATGCTGTTGTCAGGCGGAATCACAATGTTATCGAACCAGTCGTTGGGGGGAGCATCGGGAGAATTTTCTCCGGCGTCAAAGGCCAGCACCGTGACGGCCATCATGCTGCACAACAGCGCCAGACAAAGCAGGATACTGAGCAGTTTTTTCATATAGGGTTCTCCTTTCTTCCTTATCGGGTTTCGTACTTGCTGTTACAGGGTATCGACCACAGCGGTCAGGTACTCCGCCGAAACGGAGCCGAAGATAAAGTTGTCGATGAGTCCGTTCTTTTTTGCCTGCAGGACCCGCCGCGCCAGAGGCCTTTCCGCGTTCTCGTCTACAATCAGCACGATCTTGCAGTGAGGCGTCAGGTGCTTTACCTCGTTGCGAATGATCATCCGCTCCTCCAGCCGCCACGGCGAATAGCCGGTGACCTCCATCAAAAGCGCATACGGTACGGACAGGCAGCACAGGTCCACTGTGTTTTCCGGATTTTCCGATCTGCAGACGTAAAAATCGGAATCCGCGTTTTTCAGCGCCAACGCAATGGCGTCGGCAAAAAGATAGTTTTGCATGTCGATCACGACCCGCCGCATTTGCTCACCTCACTTTCTGAATATGGACACGACTGCACCTTTTCGATTCTATTCTAAGTAAAATAAAAAAAAGCACATTACCCATTTGGGTAATTGCAGAAGGAATTTTTTATGATATGATTTTTTAACCTTAAAGTGCAATTACGTATATGAGGTGATACCATGAGATGGACAAAATTTACGCTGTGGCTGTTGGCGGCTGCGCTTTTGGTTCTGTGCGCCTGCGGCGCGAAAACCGGTGAGCCCAGCATCGGCGATCTGACCCGTCCACCGGTGGAGCAGACAACACCGGAACCGGCAGAACCGAAGCCGGAACAGGAGCCGGCGACCACAAAGGGTAAGTCGAAGGGTGATAAGACTGCATCGGGAAAGGTTGACGCTGATAAACTGGAGACGCCGGAGCCGGACGGGGCGCTTCTGGCCGCCTATGAAGCGATTCTCGAGCGCAGCGTGGAAGTGCTTGCCAGCGGCGGCGACATTGAGATCAAAGACGGCGAGACGGGCTTGCTGGAGGCTTGCTACGGCGGCACCGGCGTGGGCTACGCCATAGAGGATCTGAACGCAGACGGCGTGCCGGAGCTGATCCTGGGCCCTGCGGACGGCAACTCCATCTATGCGCTCTATACCGGCAGCGGCAGCGAGCCGGTTCTGCTTCTGGAGGGCTGGTACCGGAACTGCTGGAAGTATCTGGGCGGCGGCCGGTTCTATGTTTCCGGCTCCGGCGGGGTCACGTACAACATGGTGGGAACCTTCGTCCTGCCCCGGGACGGTCAAGAGCTGGCCTGTGAGGATTTCTATTTTACCTATGAACTGGATGAAAGCTTTGAAGAATTCGGCGTCTTCCACAACACCGAAGGCCTGTGGGACACCTCCGTCTCCGAGCAGTTGGACATGACCTATGACGATCTATGGGCGTTGGATGAGGAATGGAGCGCGCAGGCACAGCCTCTGGACCTGACGCATCTCGATGTGCCCATTTCAGGGCCTCAGGTGCAGGTATTGTGGGCCGACGGCGAATGGAACGGCGACTACGAGCGGGTTGACCTCAGCAGCGGCGAACCGTCGTCTGCAGTGCTGTTTTTGGCAGACAGTCCTGTGATGGATTTCCGGATTCTGTCTCTGTTCGTGGAGGACATGACCGACAACGGAAGCATAACCTTCTCCAGCGGCACCCTCTGCCATCTGGATGTTCTGTCTGCGGACTGCGCGCTGGTTGCAGACCTGACGTTCCACGGTGACCTTCCCTGCTACGGCATCTCCTATATAGACGCCAACGGAGCGTTCTGGCGCTTTGCCATTGAAATCAGCGGTTATGACGGTTCCATTTCCCTCAGCGAATTCTGAGTGCAGACAACCGCATAACGATTGGGCGTTAATATGAAATAAGGCCTCGGGAATGCGTCAAAAGCATTCCCGAGGCCTTGCCATATTTTGTTCAAAAGCCGTTCACGATCAGCCGTTTGCTGATGACCACGGCGGCCAGCTTGGTTTTGGAGCTGAAGCCTGTTTTGGACAGCATACTGCTGACATGGGCCTTGACCGTATCCACCGTCACGCCGAGAGCCTCGGCCATCTGCCGGTAGGTCATGCCCTCCACTAAAAGCCGCAGGACCCGCAGCTCCGCTTCGGAGAACTCATAGTTGGTCGTATTGCCCAGCCGCACCTCCGGTGTCTTATCCGGGAAGACGGATTCGCCGTTCATGGTTCGCTCCACCACCGCCATCAGTTCGTCCCGGCTTACATCCTTGAACCAGATGCTGTCCGCACCCACCTCCCGTGCGCGGACGAGATATCCACAGTCGAGCATGGAGGTCACGATGATGACCTTGATGTCGGGAAAGCGGGCCTTGATTTTCTTTGTGGCCTCAAAGCCGCTTTCGTCGTTTTCCGTGCACACGTCCATCAGCACCAGATCTACCGGTTGGCTCGTACAGCACATTTCTGCCAGAGCTGCGTTTGCGATGGAATTCACGAGGCGGTACTGCCCGCTCTTCCGGATATAGCTTTCCATGCTCTCTCTTGCCATGCGCTGGTCTTCCACGATGAGTACGTTTTTCATGGCGTTTCCTCCTCATTGATGGGAACTGTCACCGTCAGTTCAAATTCGGGCGCTGCGCGCACAGACATCGTGCCGCCCGCTTTTTCCACACGCGCGCGCAGCGATGACAGGCCCCCGCCCTCGCTCAAAGGCCCTTCGGGCGGTCTGCCGTTGTTGGTAATCCGCGCTGCGGCAAAGCCATGGCTCTGCGTGATGCGGACATACAGCTCGGTGCCGCCCGCGTGGCGCGCGCAATTGGTGGCGCACTCGCGCATGGCGGTAATCAGCAGATAGGCGGCTGCGTCATTGCGCGGCAGTTTCCCTTCCAGACGAATTGCAACGCCGATCCCGGCGGCGGCTTCCGTCAGCTGCGTCAGCGCGTCCTTGTCCTTCGGGCTTTCACTGTCGCGCTTGAGCAGGTGGATGGCGTTTTTCCAAACGGTCAGATCCAGTTGCTGCGTGGGCAGGCCCTGCTGCAAAAGCCGCCGTGTGGCAATAACGCTTCTGCCGATGTCATCGTGCACGCGCATTTTCATGCTGAGGATCTCCTCCTCGCGCGTGACGGCAGCAACCTCTGCGGAAAGGCGGCGCAGACGCTTGCCGTGCTCCGCCAGTTCCATGTTGTTTTGCTCCAGCTCCTTCTGCTTTTCATACAGAACCGTGACGTTCGAGGCGATGACCTGCGTGTACTGCGCACC
This sequence comes from Oscillospiraceae bacterium, assembly GCA_902796245.1. GTDB lineage: Bacteria > Bacillota > Clostridia > Oscillospirales > Oscillospiraceae > CAG-170. Next base: position 17,306 of record CADBOK010000080.1, read on the forward strand.
GTCCGCTGCGCAGACAGCTTCCTCCGAAAAGCGCCAGACGCTGCCGTCGTCCAAACGAAAGAGGTTCTGCTCCCGCGTGCCGTGCATTGGCCCACGTTCCATCAGCGTCCGCAGCTCGTAAAGACTCTGCAGATCCCGGCCGCTGAGCGAGAAAACCAGACGGTGCATCTGCCGGTTGCAGAGGGTGACAATGCCGTGATTGTTAAAAAAGCACACGCCGCTGGGAAGGTTATCGAAGGCCTCTTTACTCATCCGCTTCAAGCGGGCTGCCTGCCAAAGACGCAGCTTCATTCCAACTCACCTCCTGCACGAAGAACCATACAGAGCTGCCACTCGCCGTCCTCATCCCGTAAAGCCGAAACCGAATCGGAGCCGAGCGGCGACAGATCGGCGGCAGAATCGGTGTTTATGGTGATGCGAAGCGCGCCGTCCGCCGGGCCGATCCAAACCGTAATGGTGCTCATTGTGTCTATGGAGCGCTCCACGATCTCCTCAAAGAGGTCATACATCTTCATGAGCTGTCTTGCCTCTACCGGCCCTTCAAGCTCCGACAAAAGGCCGCAGGTGATGCCGCACAGCTCGAGATTATCCATGGATTCTCCAAAGGTCAGGTGCAGCTCCTTCTCCTGAAACAACGGCGTTTTGTCGGCCAGAAAGATCAGGTTGCTGCGCCGCTTGAGATACGCACCGATGACGGCCATTTTCCCAAGAATCTGTTTCCGCTGGGCTTCATCCCCCATTGTTTCAAAGGCGTCAGTCAGCTCTGCCAGCAGCTTGATGCGCGGCGCCGTCTCACGCTGGATGATATTGTAAAGCCGGTCCTGCTCTGCGATATGCGCCTCACGCGCCTTGAGCGTGTACTCCGCCCGGAGCAGGGCGTTGTTGTCCTCAAGAGAATCCTTCACGTCCTGCAATTCCTCCAGTACCTCCAGCAGCTCCGACACATCTTCCGTCCAGAGCACATGGCCGCCGCGCACCGGCGCGCCGGACAGACGCAGGCCGCCGTCCAGCCGGACAGGCCCGGTTTCCGTCTGCCGCATGATCTGCAGCGGGATTGGCTCCGCTGAGCGCGACGAGAGCAGGCGCTGATACTCCGGATCCGTGAGCTGGACACGCAGCGTGCAGCTCAAAAGCAGATCGTTATAGTGGGTGTTGGACTGGATCAAACCGCACTGGATGCAGCTTTCCAGCGTGGCGGCAATCAGCAGACAGAACACAACGGTCACGTCTCCTGCAATGAGTCTCAGCCACGGTAATTGGAAAATATAAAGTGCGCCGTAGATCACAGACAGCACAACAGGAACAAAGGGCAGTACAAGCACCTTGCGGCTATTGGGTACACGGCATTTGACCAGCATGATAACAAGCGCTGTCAAAGCACAAAGAACCATCCATCCGACCACCGGAAAATATACAATACCGTACCGATATTCGTTCATCCATACAACCGCATCTTCCGGGAACCGGAATACGAGCTGATGCAGGTCATTGGTCAGCACCAGCAGCAAAAGTGCAGCGGTGGGTATGTAAAGAAGCACTGTCCATTTCGGCAGGCGGAAGCTTTCCGGCTTTCCCAACGACAGAGCGATGAACACCGCCAGAAGCGGGATGAACAGCATGGGCAGATAGTACAAGTACCAGAGATGCCGCATCACCCATAGGGCTTCCTCCAAGGAATACCGAATCGACCTGACCGTCATCCAAAATATCATCAGTGCGGAAACAGCGGTGAGATAACGGCGCACCTGCGGCTGAATGATCCGGCTGCGGACGGAAATTCCCCATGCTACAAAGAGTCCTATATAGATTGCGGCGCGAAGAATGGTGAAAAACTGATCGAGTTGCTCATTAACACAAAATCCGATCTGCCGCAGCACTGCAGCCGCAGCCACAGCGAGGAAAGCGCAGAGCAGTGCGCCGTGTTTTTTCAGATTCACTTTTTGCATCGCGGTTCACCTCGCTTTAATATGCAGATAAAGGGAGCTTATTGGTTGCATAGCGGCATTTTGTGCGATGATAAAGTATCTTTTTTTGCGGGGATCAACCGGCTTTACGGCATCCTCCGGAATTGCCCGGGAGCGTCCGAAGCGTTCTGCTCCCGGAACGCGCCCCTGCGATATATACTGATTGACGCGGTGCTCTGATATGCCCTATTTGTAGGAAGCTTCCCGTATAGAGAGCTAACCTCTCATACGCTGCTCTTCTCTGAATTTACACAATAATTCAGAATACACTATATACGAATATCCGCAGTTTTTCAAGAATTTGGCGCGAACTGTTCATGGTTTGAAGAAAAAGAAAC
>CADBOK010000081.1 GCA_902796245.1 Oscillospiraceae bacterium
GGACTTGCCGCTGCCCGGCGCGCCGATGCAGAGTAGGTTATTATTGTCTCCGGCGACCATCCGGTGCGCGGCATAGAGTGCGTAAGCGTCCGGATCGTCCGGATGCTTTTTAACTTTGCCGAGGATCATACCCTCCGTCCTACCTGCGGGCGACAGCTCAAGAAATTCCCGCATTTCCTTCTCCGTCAGGAAACCGGACGTGCCATGCGTACCGTCCGGAAGAATGTCAAACCCGCGCGGGTCGTGCGTGTATTTGTAACCGGAGAACCAGATGTAGCCCTTTTTCGTGATGAGGCAGATGATCAGCACGATCACCAGCGTCGTCACGACCCCAAAGCCTGTGAAGACGGCTCCCCAGTTTTTGAACGGGTTCAGCACCCAGATGCTTTTGATCTCATCCTCGCCGGTGTGAAAGGTTGAAGCGATTCCAAGCCGCAGGGAGTTGAGGAACATCCCATAAAAATACCAGCCGACAATGACGGCTGGTATGCGCATGGGCAGTTTAGCTTTGTTTCGGGCAAACCAGCTTTTGAATCTTGCGTCCAGTTTGTCCTCCAGCTTTTCAAGGAGCTTTGAGAGGCGGAACATCCAGAACACTTCCTTCCGATGTGTAAAATGGCAGGTCAGGCGGCGTGTATGGCGCGGTGCTTCCAAGCAGCTCCCGCAATGCCGAATCCGTAATCGTAAAGACACGCGCCTTTCCGGTCTCACGGTAGCGGCGGTTCAGAACAGTTTCTGCCTGTTCCGGCAGTGCAGCCAGCACGATTTGAGAAAGGCCGTCCGAACAGGCCGTTTCTACCGCTGCGTCAATGCGCCGCAGGTTCATATCCGCCGCCATGACGAATGGAGCGCCCTGATACATCGCGTCATACATCGTTCGATCCGCGGGCGGCGGAACGTAGTGCGTCTTCAGGATGATTTTGGCCAGAAGTTCGCGGTAATTGGGTGCGCCCATGATGCGGAGCTGCAAACAGCCTGTGCCATTGCACGGCAGCAGAAACAGCGGCAGCTTCAGGCAATCGTAGACCTCTCGGTAGGTTTGCAGGCGCGTGTTTTGAATCTCCTGCCCAGCATCCAGTTCGGCAAGGATCTCCTCATAGCTGGACGCGGCAAAAATTATGGCGCGCTGCTTTGCGGGAATTGATGCCGTGTGATTTTGAAAGGCTGTCAGCTCATCCGTGAGTGCGACGCAGCCGATACCGGGATTGACCCAATGGATCGCGCACATGAGGTCGCCGGTATGGAGCAGCGCCGCCACGCGGGTGCTGCCCCACGGATTGGTGCCGCGATTGCGGGCAATCATGGGAAGAAACATCGCCTGTTCGCACAGCGCGGAAACATCTGTCGTAAAAACAGGAACGCCCGCCTGATACGCGGTGGTCATCAGCTTTGCTTGCCGGATGCGGCGCAGCGTATCGGCAGCTTTGTAAGCTGGGGCAACCGTTGCGGGGAGTTTCGGAAAGGCGGCGTCAAGCAGCCGGTTCCCGGAAGCGGTCAGCGTGTAGGCTTGCGCGGGGGAATAGAGCTTTATCAGGCGGAGGATTTCAAGGTTCTGAACCTCTGCTTTGTAGAACGCACTAGTCAGATCTTCTGCCAGCACGAAGCGGCACCAGCGGAGAAAGCGGAGAATATCAAGGTCGCGGGTCGTAAAAATCATGGCAGTTTCCATTTTCCTGCGAGGCACCGAAACTGCGCTTGCGCCGGTTCCGGCGCAACCACAATTTCGGTGCTTCTGCGTGACTTTTGGCTGCTTGACCGATGGGTAGCCGTAGATGCCGGGTTTTTGCCGTCCACCAGACGCTTCAAATTACGAAAACGCATGGAATTACAAGCGGTTTGACCCATCGGTTTTTTCCGAGCTTCAGACAAGGCAAAAAGAAGTCGAGGGGCACAGCGCAACGGATGGCTCCAAAGGCCGGTATGCGATTCCTTTTCGATGAAACCGGAAAAATTCTTCCTCCGATTCCGGAAGCACCAGACTGATGTGGCAGACATTCTCCGCACTGCGGCTGGACATCATGTGGACGGATAGGTGGTACTGGTCGTCA
>CADBOK010000082.1 GCA_902796245.1 Oscillospiraceae bacterium
CCCCTTCGCGTTCAATCAACCAGATTTTCGAACTTTTTCAAAGTTCGAAAATCTGCCTCAGCGGGGCGAAAAGACTTTTTCGACACGCTGCGCCCCCGGTTTTCCGGAAAGGAAAACCGGGGGCGGTTTTTATCGGGATCAGTCCATTTTCTCGAAATCCGCGTCGACGGCATCGTCGGTAAAGTCGTTGTTCGGATTCTGATAGCTGGCCGAGCCGCGGTATTCGGCGTTTGGGTCGATGTGGACGCCGGCCTCGTTCAAAAGCGCTTCCAGCTGATCGGCGGCGCTATTCATCTGCGCAGGATCCTTGGACTTGACGGCACGGCGGGCAGTCTTGACAGCCTCAGCCAGACGGGCCTTGTCCTCCTTGGAAACGTTTTTCGCATTTCCGGCCTGGAAGATCATCTGCTCGCAGCGGTCGCGGGCGGTGGCCTCGGCCTTGAGCTGTGCGTCCTCGGCGGCGTAGCGCTGCGCGTCGCGCACGGCGCGGTCAATGTCCTCGCGGCTCATGTTGCTCGAAGCGGTGATGGTGATCTGCTGGGCCTTGCCGGTGTCGAGATCCTTTGCCGAGACGTTTACGATGCCGTTGGCGTCGATGGAGAACGTGACTTCGATCTGCGGAACGCCTCTTGGCGCGCGGCGGATGCCGGTGAGCTGGAAGCGGCCGAGCTCCTTGTTCTGGTGCGCCATGGGGCGTTCGCCCTGTAAAACGTGGATGTCGACGGACGACTGGAAGCTGGAGGCCGTCGTGAAGATCTGGCTCTTGCGGATGGGGAGCGTCGTGTTGCGCTCGATGATGCGGGTACACACGCCGCCAAGCGTCTCGATGCCGAGCGACAGCGGCGTCACATCGAGCAGCAGAAGCCCCTTCACGCTGCCGGACAGAACGCCTGCCTGCAAGCATGCGCCCATGGCGACGCACTCGTCCGGGTTGATGCCCTTAAACGGAAGCGAGCCCGTCATCGACTGCACCAGCTCCTGCACCGCCGGAATGCGGCTTGAGCCGCCGACCATCAGAACCTTGCTGATCTGCGAGATGGAGACGCCGGAGTCGTTGATGGCCTGATTGACCGGCTCGCGCGTGGCCTGCACGAGATGATAGGTCAGGTCGTTGAACTTTGCCCGCGTGAGCGGGATCTCCATGTGCAGCGGCCCCTGCTTGCCGACGGCGATATACGGCTGCTCGACGGTCGTCTGCGTCATGGACGAAAGCTCGATCTTTGCCTTTTCCGCAGCCTCGCGCACACGCTGCATGGCGGCAGGGTCGCGCGTCAGGTCGATCTTCGTCTGCTTTTTGAACTCGGAGACGAGATAATCGACGATGCACTGGTCAAAATCGTCGCCGCCCAGATGGTTGTTGCCCGCGGTGGCGAGCACCTCGATCACGCCGGACGAGATATCGAGAATGGACACGTCGAACGTGCCGCCGCCCAGATCATAGACCATGATCTTCTGCGCCTGCTCTTTATCAATGCCGTAGGCAAGGGCGGCCGCGGTCGGCTCGTTGATGATGCGCTGGACATTGAGACCCGCGATCTTGCCCGCGTCCTTCGTCGCCTGCCGCTGCGCGTCGGTAAAGTAGGCCGGGACGGTGATGACGGCGTCGGTGACGGGCTCGCCCAGGAAGGCCTCCGCGTCCGTCTTGAGCTTTTGCAGGATCATTGCGGAAATCTCCTGCGGCGTGTATTTATGCCCGTCGATGAAGACCTTGTAGTTGGTGCCCATCTGGCGCTTGATGGAAGAAATGGTGCGCTCGTGGTTCGTGACGGCCTGCCGCTTTGCGATCTGGCCGACCATGCGCTCTCCGGTTTTCGAAAACGCGACGACGGACGGCGTGGTGCGCCCGCCCTCGGCGTTGGGGATGATAACGGGCTCGCCGCCCTCCATCACAGCCGCGCAGCTGTTGGTGGTGCCGAGATCAATGCCGATCGTTCTGGACATACGGAATTCCTCCTGTGAGATAGGTGCGCTCAATACCAGCTTCCGGAACCGGTGCCGGAGTCGGTCTGGGACTGGCTCTGCCCGGAATAGGTTCCGGAATCGCTGTAGCTGTAATTGCGGTAGTAATACGGGTCATAATACACGCCGCGGTATCCGCAGCTGCCGAACAGCGTGGCGACGAGCTGGATCAGCAGATAGATGCCGAGCAGCCGCACGAGAAAGCTCCCGCGGCGGCGCGTGCGGTGGTACGTCCAGCGGTAGCCGCCGGGACTGTCGTTGTCGTCCTGCTGTTCTTCCCCGGAGGAACGGTAGGTGTACCAGGTCTGCCAGCCGTTCTGGTTTGTCTGCTGCCAGTCGCTTTCCTGATCGCCGTTTTGCGAGCCCCAGAAGCCGAAGGGATCCGAAAATGGGTCGTAATACTGCGAGCCGGACTGGTTATATTGCTGCCGGGCCTGCTGCTGGGCTTGCTGCTGTGCCTGCTGCTGGCGGTAGGCCTGCGGATTCTTGATCGCGTCATAGGCCGCGTTGATCTCGTTCATTTTCTGCGCAGCAGTCTTGTCGCCGGGATTCAGATCGGGGTGGTATTGCTTTGCCAGCCAGCGGTACGCCTGCCGGATTTCGTCCTCCGTCGCGTTCGGAGACACGCCCAGCACCTGATACGGATCTGTTCCCATGCAGCTCACTTCCTCTTTGTTTCAATTATGCTGATTATAACGCCTTTATTCGGGTGATTTGTGAAGCATTTATAAACGATATGCAAAAAAATTGCGGACTTCACAAAAAAATGCAGCGTTCCGCAGCCCATCCGCTGCCAAAATCAAAAAACCGGCTGTCCGCACAACACAAAAAAAGCTCCCCTTGGGCTCAAGGGGAGCTGGCGCGAAGCGCCTGAGGGGATTCGAATCCTGTATATTTCGAAGCACTCCAAAAACGCACGATCTCGGTAGGGGCGGGGCTCTGCTCCGCCCGCGGAATGAACCGATTTCATGCGGATTTCATGCAAATCCGCAACATTGAAAGGGCCGACAGAGTCGTCGGCCCCTACAAATTCCTGTCTATCGGCCCAGCAGCCAATCGACCGACACATGCAGAACGTCGGCCAGCGCGCACAGCTCCTTGTCTGATACAGGGCGCTTTTGTCCCTCCAGAAGGGACAGGGCAGGGATGCTCATATCGATGCCGGACAGCTGCAGCTGCGCGAGCAGCTCGACCTGCTTCATTCCGCGTGCCAGACGGGCCTGAGTGACCCGTGCACCGACAAGATTCTTTGTTCCAAGCTCTAATTTCCTTGTTTTCAGGCCAACACACCCCGTTTCTGAACCGATTATACGAAAAGGATGTATTGACATATTTGGTATTACCAAATATACTAAATTTAATACAGATAAATATGAGGTGTGTAAAAAATGGACTACACAGAAGTAACGCCGCTGCCGGAGGTTTGCAGGAGATGTAAAGATCGAAGCATGTGTCTGGAAAACGGGGAGCCTGAATGGTGCTGCGATGAGTGTGACTATCTGTTGGAACGATTTGTTCCAGTGTGTACTGAGAAAAAAGACGCCCCGGTTCAGGACTGAACCGGGGCATTGTGCATTTTGGGGCGAGGATACTCAGTCCCTCAGCGCCTCCAGTGCGCCGAGCAGGAAGCGCCAGGTGCGCTGGACGGAGGAGATGGACATTTTTTCGCGTGTGGTATGGATATCGACCAGATCGGGGCCGAAGGATACGCAGTCGAGGCCGGGCAGCTGGCCCGCGAACAGGCCGCATTCGAGCCCCGCGTGGATGGCTTCGATCTTCGGGGCCTTGCCGGTCTGCTGCTCGTAGACGGCGGCAAGCTTGTCACGCAGCGGGGACTCGCGCCGGTATTCCCACGCGGGATACGCGCCCGTCACGTGAAGCGAGCCGCCCAGCAGCTGTGATAGCGCGCCGATGCGGGCAAGCAGCATCTGCTTCTGCGACGAAACCGAGCTTCTGACCGAGCTGACTGCCGTCAGAACGCTGTCCGCCACCTGGAAAATGCCGAGATTGCAGGACGTCTGCACGAGTCCCGGAATGTCCATGCTCATGGCCGCGATGCCGTTCGGCACGAGCAGCAGGAAGCGCACAACGCGCAGCGTTGCTTCCTCCGTCAGCGCCTGCTCACAGGCGGGGGTGGGCTCGAGCGTGACGGTCACGCCGGGGTCGGCGGCAGCGTATTCCTTCCGGAAATCCGCTTCGCAGGCCGCCGCGATCTCACGCGCGGCAGGGAAGTCCTCTTCCCGCAGGGCCAGAACGGCCTCGGAGGCGTTTGGAATGGCGTTGTCCTTCAGACCGCCTGCGGCGGAAACAAGCCGGAAGGCGATTTTTTTCTGCATCGCGTCCAGCACGCGGCCCAGCAGGAGATTCGCGTTCGCGCGGCCCTTGTCGATTTCCTGACCGGAGTGGCCGCCGATGAGGCCTGAGACGGTCAGGCGCGCGCAGGCCAGCGTGCAGGGGGCGCTTGTCAGGCCGATGGAAACGTTGGCGCTTGCGCCGCCGGCGCAGCTGACGGTGAAGATGCCCTCGTCCTCGGAGTCGACGTTCAGCATGCGGCGGGCGGAGAGCTGCGAGAAATCAAGACCCTGCGCGCCCTCCATGCCGATTTCCTCGTCGACGGTGAACACGACCTCAAGCGCCGGGTGCGCGATCTCGCTGCTGTCCAGCACGGCCAGCGCCATGGCAACGGCAATGCCGTCGTCGCCGCCGAGCGTCGTGCCGTTTGCCGAGACGTAGTCGCCCTCGACGCGCAGGTCGAGCGCGTCCTTCGTAAAGTCGATGGGGCTTTCCGGCGTTTTTTCCGCGACCATATCAAGGTGGCCCTGCACAATGACGGCGGGCGCAGCCTCATAGCCTGCCGTGGCGGGCTTTTTGATGATGACGTTGTTGAGCGCGTCCTGATACACCCACAGGCCGCGTTCCTTGGCAAAAGCGACGCAGTAGTCGCTGATGGCCTTTGTGTTGCGTGAGCCGTGCGGGATGCGGGTCAGATCCTCGAAGAAATGAAAGACCGCTTTCGGTTCCAGAGCTTCCAGTACGCGGGACATGATGATCGTTCCTTTCCGTTTATAAGCGTTTGATATGGTCATTCCGGCAGCTTTTCAAAATCCTCCGCGCCGTGCTTGCACAGCGGGCAGATGAAATCGGCGGGGAGCGTTTCGCCCTCGTAGACATAGCCGCAGATCTTGCAGACCCAGCCGGTCTGCTTCTTGAGCGCGGAGGGCTTGGGCTTGACGTTTGCAAAGTAGAAGCTGTAGGTCATGGACGGCGCGCCGGAGAGTACGCGGGCCTCCGTCACGTCGGCGATGAACAGCGTGTGCGTGCCGAGGTCGATCTCCTGCGTGACCCTGCCGCTGACAAAGGCGTTGGTGGAATACGGCAGGTAATAGACCCCGTTCGTCGCGCGGGCCATGCCCTTGACGTCCGCAAACTTGTCCACATCGCGGCCCGACTGGAAGCCGTAATGCTGGAACAGGCCGAACGGCGCGTCGGTTGAGAGCATGGACAGATTGAACACGCCCGTCTTGCGGATCATGTCGTGCGTGAAATTCGCCTTGTTGACGGCGATGGAGACGCGCTTGGGCGTGTCGGTGAGCTGCGCGGCGGTGTTGATGATGCAGCCGTTGTCCTTTTCTCCGTCGCGGGCCGTCAGGACGAACAGACCATAGGAGAACGAGAAGAATGCGTTCTTTTCAACCGGCGCGTCAGCGGTATGCTCTGCCGGAGCGGGCTTCGGCATGGAGTCAAAAATCGCCTGCGCCATTGTCTCGACGTCCGCCAGCTGGGATTCCTTGAGCGTGGACCTGATCGTGACCGTCTCGTCGAGGATCGTGCAGTTTTTGAGCTTCTGGAACTCCGCGCGCATGAGTCCTGCCGCCGTCGGCGCCCAGGAGCCGTTTTCCATGAGGGCGATGGTGCGGTTTTGCAGATTGTGGTGGACGATGTCGTGTACCAGATTTTCCATCGTCACGAACATGCCCGCGTTGTACGTCGTGGAGATAAAGACCAGATGGCTGGCCCGGAAGCACTCGGAGAGGATATAGCTCGGGTGCGTGACGGAGACATCATACATCTGCACGTTGCGCACGCCGAGGTCGGACAGCTTCGCGGCCAGAACGTTCGCCGCGTTTTCCGTGCCGCCGTAGACGGAGGCATAGGCGATGACGACGGCGTCGTCCTCGGGCGTATAGGTCGCCCAGTGGATATACTTGTCGAGGAACCATGCGATATCCTTGCGCCAGACCGGGCCGTGCAGCGGGCAGATCATCTCGATCTCCAGCCCCGCAGCCTTTTTCAGCAGCGCCTGCACCTGCGTGCCGTATTTGCCAACGATGTTGGTATAGTACCGGCGGGCATCGGAGAGCCATTCTGTGCGGAAATTCACCTCGTCCGCGTACAGATTGCCGTTCAGCGCGCCAAAGGTGCCGAAGGCGTCGGCGGAGTAGAGCGTTTTCGTCGTTGTGTCATAGGACACCATGACCTCCGGCCAGTGAACCATCGGGGCCATGACGAAAGCAAAGGTGTGCTTGCCGGTCGTGAGCGTGTCCATCTCCTGGACGAGCTGCACGCGCCCGTCCAGATCGAACGTGAAGAAATTCTGCATCATCGTGCGCGTCTTGGCGTTGCAGACGATGGTCAGCTCGGGGTGGCGCAGGACGAGCTCGCCGATGGTCGCGGCGTGGTCGGGCTCCATGTGCTGCACGATGAGATAGTCGAGCTTCCGGCCGGAGAGCACATGGTCGACGTTTTCAAAGAACAGGCCGCTGACGGACTTGTCCACGGTGTCGATCAGGACGGTCTTCTCGTCCAGCAGCAGATAGGAGTTATAGCTCACGCCGTTCGTGAGCGGATAGGCGTTTTCAAACAGGTTCAGCCGCCGCTCGCTCGCGCCGACCCAGTAGAGATCCTCGGTCATTTTCTTGACACAGTACATAAATCGGGTTCCTTTCAAATATAATAATGATTTCTGTTATCATCATAGCGCAGAGCACGCAGAAAATCCAGAGGAATTTGCGTGCTTCCGGCAGCTATTTTCCCTTGTTCTGCCGCCGCAGGCGGTTCAGATGGCGCTCGAAATAGCCCTGCGAGATAAACCGGGCCAGAACATACTGGTCGAACAGGGGAACGGAGCAGGAATAAAAGCCGAGTGTCTGCCGGTAGCGCTCCATCAGGCTCTCCGGCAGGACCATATAGCCCATACGCATGGACGGGGCCAGCGAATGTGAAAACGTGTTCACATAGATCACGCACCCGTGCCGGTCCATGGAATAGAGCGTCTGCAGCGGCTTTTTGTTCTCGGAAAACTCTGAGTCAAAATCGTCCTCAATCAGAATCGCGTTCCGCTCCGCCGCCCAGGCAAGATAGTCGCTGCGCTTGGCCGCCGACGTGGTGATGCCGGTGGGGAAGCTGTGGAACGGCGTGATGTGCAGGACGGACGCGCGCGTTTTTTGCAGCGCGCCGGCGCGGATGCCGTCTTCGCCCATGGGCAGCAGCTCGCAGACCGCGCCGTTGGCTGCATAGACCTGCCGGATCTTCTCGTAGCCGGGGTCCTCCAGCCCATACACGCGCTCCCGGCCCAGCAGCTGCACGATGAGGCCGTAGAGATATTCCGCGCCGGAGCCGACGACGATGCACTCCGGCTGGGCCAGCATTCCACGGTAGCGCAGCAGATATTCCGCGATCGCGTTGCGCAGCTCCGCACAGCCATAATGCGGCGGCTTTTCCAGAAGCCGCGTGCCGCAGTCGGCAATGACCTCGCGCATGAGGCGGGTCAGCGCGGAGTACCGGAAGCCGTAGCCCGCGGGCTCCTGCGCGGCGGGCGCGTCGGCGGGAAGCATGCGCAGCCGCGCCTGCGGCTGCGTCTTCTGCGGCAGGCGGGAGATGGCGCTGACATAATAGCCGCTGCGCGGCTTCGCCGTGAGATAGCCCTCGTCCACCAGCTGCTCATACGCGCCGGAGACGGTCGCGAGGCTGATATGCAGATGCTCCGCCAGCGCCCGCTTCGACGGCAGCTTCTGCCCGGGCAGGAGCTCTGCCCGCAGGATATCCTCGCGGATGCAGGTGTAGAGCCGGTAATATTTCGGCTGCTCGCCCGCTTGCAGATCGTAGGTCAGCATGCGCTTACCACTTGTTTTCGACCTTCTCGGCAAAGCCGAAGAAGTCGCGCACGGGCAGGACCGTTCCGTCGTCGAGCGTGATGCGGCCCGTGAAATGGCCGAAGACCTGATGCTGGTCGGAGAGCACGACGCCCGCGCTCATGAACGCGCTGCGGTCGAGCACCGGCATGAAGTTCATATAGAAGCGGTTATCGTCGCTCGTGAAGACCCAGGGCTTCATATAATCCTCAAAGCCGTCTTCGTCCATGGGGATTTCAAACTTGACCTCGCCCAGCTTGTGGATCTTTCCGTCGTAGAACAGCACGTTCTCCGTTGCGGCGCTGGTGTCGCCGAAGCCATAGCCGATGTTCCAGCCGAAGGGAATGCCGTCGAGCTCACCCGAGGCGCTGCCCCAGTACCACGTGTTGTGATACGTCCACACGCCGCGCCCCCAGTCGAGCACGGCGAAGAATTTGTCCTTTGTCAGCTCGTACCGGCGGCTTCCAAGCTCAATCCAGCCCTCGGCGCGCATGCAGTTGATCTTCTGGTTGTAGTAAAAATGTCCGGGCTTATCGAAGGGCGTGGCGATGACCATGCTCTCTTCCGGTTCATCCGTGAGCTTGACAATGCCCTCGATGGGCTCCTTGTCCAGGAATTTGTCCATGTGGAACGAGAGCATCCGCGCCCCGTCCTCATGGTAAAAGGCGAGCGCATAGCCGCCCTTTGAAATTTCCGTCGCACCCTCCGCGCTCGATTCCGGCAGCTGCGTCCGGCCCAGCGGCAGCGCCCGCATGCGGCTGGACGTTTTTTCCCATTTGCCGTCAAAGTCGAGGAAGGAAACGGAGTCGAGGCCCATGTAGCCGTTGTCTGCGATGGTCAGCGCCAAACCGATATGGCCGTCGGTGATGAGATAGTAATCCCATTCCTTGATGCGCATGGCGCCGACTTTGATATCCGCGCGGCGGTAGACCGGGAGCAGGGAACGCGCCCAGCCGGGCTCGAGCAGATTGCCGTCGCTGCCGAGCAGCGGGCCGGAAGTGGTGATCTCATGCTGCTGTCTCATTGGATAGCCTCCTGTAATGTGTATTTTTCCAGAAATGCTGCCAGCGCCGCCTGCACGCGCGGGCGGTCAACCAGATAGCTGTAGCCGTGCTTCGCCCCTTCGACGAGAACGAGCTGCTTTTCAGCCGCGCAGGCGTCATAGGCGGCCTGCGACATGGAGCAGGGGACGAAGGTGTCCGCTGTGCCGTGGATGAACAGAATGGGGCGCTTCGTCTTGGATACCGCGTCCAGCGTGGACGCTTCTTTGATGGAAAAGCCCGCAAACGCGCGTGTGCAGACATTCATCAGCGCCAGCAGCGGCCCCGCCGGGAGCCACTTCACGTGCGCCCGCAGGACGCTTTTCATGATCGCCTCCGGCGAAGAGAACCCGCAGTCGGCAATTATGCCCCGCACGGACGGCGGAAGCTCCAGCGCGGAGGCCAGCAGAACGGTCGTCGCGCCCATGGAAAGCCCGCCCAGAAACAGCGGGTGCTCCGGGCCAAAGTGCTTTTCCGCGTACTGCGCCCACGTCACGGCATCCCGGCGCTCGTGGACGCCGAAGGTGATATACGCGCCCTCCGACTGCCCGTGCGCGCGCTCATCGACGGCGAGTAAATTATATCCGAGCGAATAATAATAGGGGAGCACAATGGAAAAATCGGCGGCCCAGCTCGACCGGTAGCCGTGGAACAGGAGGAGCGTGCCCTTCGCGCCGGGCTGCTGCAGAAGCTGCCCATGCAGGCGCAGGCCGTCATAGGACGGCAGGAAAATATCCTCCGCGTCCTGCATCAGCGCGGCACCTGTGAGAATTTCCTCCGTCTGCCCGGCCCGGCCGTGTCTGGCAATGACCGCGGGATTTGTAAAATCCGGGACGGGCCTGCGGCGGCAGGCGAACAGAAACAGGCCCAGCGCCAGCAGAACGGCCGCCAGCAGGATGGCCAGAACGATCAAAGCCGCCGTCATGCCGCGCTGCCCTTCTTTCCGAGCTTCGCGAAGAACGGGAAGGAGAGCGGCCAGACAATGCCCGCAAAAATGACGATCAGGAAATACCGTACAAAGCTTTCTGCCTGCGACCCTGCAAAGAGGGCGACGAGCAGAGGCTTCAGTCCCGCCTTGATGCCGACAATCAGCGCAAGGCCCAGCACCAGCTTCAGGACCTGCCCCCAGAACGGCGCGCGCACGTCAAAGTGCAGCTTTTTCTCATCGGCAATATACACGATCAGAAAACCCAGCAGCGCGCCCAGCATGGTATAGGCGTTTTTGAGTCCGTGCGTGATGTTGGCAAGATCCTCGCTGCCTGCCGGCCAGTCGCACCGGGCAAGGGACGAGGCATAGACCAGATATCCGCCGCAGAGCACCGCCGCACCGAGCAGGATCCACGGCGTTGTTTTTTTCGCGGCCTGCTCCGTCCGGAACGCCGGATAGAGCGCGGCGGCCAGCGCCAGCGCCGTCAGGAACGCGACGCCGACGTCCAGCGGCGTGTGAACGCCCAGATACATCCGCGAAAACGGTACCAGAACCATCAGAACGGCGCAGACAATGCGCACCCATCGTTCCTTCCGGCTCGCGAAGATCGAGGCTGTCGTGCCGACGATGTTCTGCGTGTGGCCGGAGGGGAAGGAATAGCCCGTCGCGCCCGCGCGGGCGGATTCGACGATCTGAAACTCCGGGTCGAGCACCCACGGGCGCGGGATGCGGAAGGCCAGCTTCAGAAACTGGTTGCAGACCGTGCCGAGCGCGCCGACCAGAAAGACGTAATAGCCCCGCCGCTTGTCGATGCACCAGAAGATCAGCAGCGCCGCCGCCATAAATGCGATCTCGGAGCCGAAATACGTCAGACCCGAGAAAACTGCGTCCAGCACGCCGCAGCGTCCCGCCGCGAGAAGCCGCAAAAAGTCCATACCGGAACCTCCTGAATTTGAAATATAAAATCAGTATACCACCAAACGCCGGATTTGCCAAGCTTTTCAGCCCGGACTTGCATTTTTGCGGGAATATCGCTATGATAAGGAAAAGAACGATACGAAAGGTGTGCGCGCCATGTTTTCCAATGAAGAACGAATGATCTATGCCAAGCGCCAGCTGGTCGAGGTGATCTGTCAGCTCCGCTTCCCGGAGATCCTGTCCATCGACGCAAGCGAGCCTGCCGCGTTTCAGGACCGTATCCGCCGGGAATATCCGCAGTATGAAAAGAAGATCGAGCAGCTGCCGCCGCAGATGGTAAACGGCAAGCCCATCCCGCAGGGGACGGTCAACAACTATCAGTTCATCTCCGCCGAGGGCCAGTGGAAGATCAGCCTCACCAAGGGCTTTATCGCCCTTTCGACCTACGGCTATACCCGCTGGGAGGAATTTGCCCAGCGGCTAGACCGCATCCTTGCCGCGTTTATCGAGACGTATCATCCCTCGTGGTTCACCCGCGTGGGGCTGCGGTATGTCAACGCCTTCCGCCGCGCGCCGCTCGGATTGGAGGACTGCCTCTGGAAGGAGCTCATCACGCCGGGCTTTCTGGGCCTGATGGGAGACGAGGATGCGCAGGAGCAGGCGTTTATGAAGAACGAGCTGACCGCGACCGTGCAGATGCCCGGCGGGGCGAAGGCCAATGTCAAATCCGGCCCGGGCCTCATGCGCAAGGTCAACAACCGCACCCATGAGACGACGGAGGAGCGCGTGTTCATGCTCGATCTCGACCTGTACATGGACAGCAAGATCGAGCTGAACCATACGGCGCCCGCCCTGAACATCGTCCACGACAACGCCGGCAGCCTCTTCCGCGCCGCTATCACCGACACGCTTGCGGACGCAATGGAACCGCAGAAGGCCTGAACCGAAAAAATACCCCCGCCTGCCGTAAAATGACGGCAGGCGGGGGTTTCTGTCAGGAATAGAAGTTTTTGCGGGTTTGCGAGCTGGATATGCCTTCGGCGGCCCTGTCTTTTCCGTCTTGCCGGAAAAGATGGAGGCCAAATTTGTAAGCAGTTACGTTTAAATGGCTGCGGTAAATCAGCTTTGCGTTCGAAATTTGCGGCGTTCGAATCCCTTCAGCGTGTCGAAAAAGTCTTTTCGCTCCGCTGAGGCAGATTTTCGAACTTTGAAAAAGTTCGAAAATCTGGTTGATTGAACGCGAAGGGGGCTCTTTGCCCCCTGCACGCTTCCCCTGCTGCTCTATCATCCAACTGCATTCCATCGTTTTTTGACAGTCTCCAGCTTCCCTTGTGCCCAAGGGAAGCTTTTTGAAGCGCGGGGTCACGACGCCTGGTCGAACTGGCTGTTGTAGAGGGCGGCG
>CADBOK010000083.1 GCA_902796245.1 Oscillospiraceae bacterium
CGCTTACTGCGCTGTCTCCGACAGCTCGAGGCCGGGGTTGCGTTTGAGGATGAAGTTGATCGACCACTGCGAGGCGAAGACCAGAAGGCTCCGGCCGCGGTAGTCCTCGAGAAGCTCGGCGTCAGTGGACAGGTACAGATCCTTCAGATCCGTGACCGGCGCTTTTGTGATGAACCGCAGCTGTTCATACGGCAGCTGCTGCATGCGCAGGTCGACGCCGTATTCGGCCTTCATGCGGTATTGGAAAACGTCGAACTGCAGCGTGCCGACGACGCCGACGATGACCTCCTCCATGCCGGAATTCGGCACCTTGAAGATCTGGATGGCGCCCTCCTGCGCGATCTGCTCCGTTCCCTTGAGGAACTGCTTGCGCTTCATGGAGTCTTTGGCGCTGACTCTGGCAAAGTGCTCCGGCGCGAAGGTCGGGATGCCGCCGAATTTGAACTTTTTGCCCGGCACGGTGATGGTGTCGCCGATGGAGAAAATGCCGGGGTCGAACACGCCGATGATATCGCCCGCATAGGCCTCATCGACGATCTCACGCTCGGAGGCCATGAGCTGCTGCGGCTGCGACAGGCGCATTTTTTTGCCGCTCTGCACGTGATAATATTCCGCGTCGCGCTGGAACTGGCCGGAGCAGATGCGCATGAAGGCCAGCCGGTCGCGGTGGGCCTTGTTCATGTTCGCCTGAATTTTAAAGACGAACGCGGAAAAGTCCGGGCTGAACGTGTCGATCACGCCGCAGTCGGCCTCGCGCGGCAGAGGGCTCGGCGTCATGCGCAGGAATTCCTCCAGGAACGGCTCTACGCCGAAGTTGGTAAGCGCCGAGCCGAAGAACACCGGTGAAAGCCGGCCCGCGCGCACCTCGTCCAGATCAAATTCCCGGCCCGCGCCGAGCAGCTCCACGTCGTCGATGAGCTGCTGGTGGCGCTTTTCGCCGATGAGCTGCGCGACCTGCGGGTCATACAGATCGATTTCCATCTTGTCCGCGCGGTTCTTGCCGGACACGCCGGAGAAGAAGATCAGCTGGCTGGAACGGCGGTCGTACACGCCCTGGAATTCCCGGCCGGAGCCCATGGGCCAGTTGCAGGCATACGTCTCGATGCCGAGCTCGTTTTCCAGCTCGTCCAACAGCTCAAACGGATCGCGCGCCTCGCGGTCCATCTTATTGACAAACGTAAAGATCGGGATATGGCGCATGGCGCAGACCTTGAAGAGCTTTCTGGTCTGCGGCTCGACGCCCTTCGCGCCGTCGATAACCATGACGGCGGAGTCCGCCGCCATGAGCGTGCGGTAGGTGTCCTCGGAAAAGTCCTGATGGCCGGGGGTGTCGAGAATGTTGATGCAGAAGCCCTCGTACTGGAACTGCATGACGGACGAGGTGACCGAGATTCCTCTTTGCTTCTCGATCTCCATCCAGTCGGACACGGCGGCGCGGGAATTTTTCTTGCCCTTGACCGCGCCCGCCTGCGCGATGGCCCCGCCGTAGAGCAGGAATTTTTCCGTCAGGGTCGTTTTACCGGCGTCTGGGTGCGAAATAATCGCAAACGTTCTGCGCCGGGAGATTTCTTCTTTCAGGGATGCCATGTATGTTCCTCCAAATTCAGTTTGTTTTTGATTGAATCGTCAGCCGCTACATGGGTCGCCCTCCAAATCATTTCTTTCTTTGTCCACAACTGGTTTAGTTTATCACAGAACCTGCCGGTTTACAAGCGTATCGGCGGAAAAATCATAGCAGAAGTGCCAGCAGCGCCTCCGGTGTCTGCGCCAGATAGTCCGCTCCGGCTGCCTCCAGCTCCTCCCGGCTGCCGTAGCCGTAGAGCACGCCGGCGGTTTTCACGCCTGCCGCGTGGCCGCCGTAAATGTCGTATTCCCGGTCGCCGGACAAAATGGCGCGGGAGGGCTCCGTGCAGCCCGCCTCGCGCAGCGCGCGGCGCACGACACTGACCTTTTTTCCGGCCTCCGGATCACCGGCCAGGCCGCCGCACACGCCGTCAAAGTACCGCAGCAGATTAAAATGCGCCAGCACCTGCCGCGCCATGCTCTCGAGCTTGGACGTGGCGACGTACATCCGCTTCCCTGCCGCCCGCAGCGCCTGCAAACATTCCCGCACGCCGGGATACGGCTCGTTTTCCAGCCAGCCCGTCTCGCGGTAGTACGCGCGGAAGCGGTCGATAGCCGTCTGGACCTCCGCCTGCGGCAGATAGGCCGCGAACGACTCGACCAGCGGCGGGCCGACAAAGTATCGCAGCTCCCACTCGCACAGTCCGGTGATCCCGAAGGATGCCAGCGCAGTCTCGGCCGCGTGCATGATCCCCGGCCCGGAATCCGTCAGCGTCCCGTCCAGATCAAACAACAAAACATCCCAGCCCATCGCGTCCTCCGTTATCCGAGCGCTGCGTATGCTTCATCCGAGACCGGCTCGCACCATTCGTTCCGGGTGTTCTCGCCGGGAACCTCGACGGCGATGTGACTGAACCAGCTGTTCGCCTTCGCTCCGTGCCAGTGCTTGACCTCCGCCGGGATGGTGATAACCATGCCGGGCGTCAGGCTTACGGCAGGCTTGCCCGCTTCCTGATACCAGCCCTCTCCGGCCGTGCAGATCAGCAGCTGTCCGCCGCCCCTGCTCGCGTGGTGGATGTGCCAGTTGTTCCGGCAGCCCGGCTCAAAGGTCACATTGGCCAGAAACACGGGACAGGCCCCGGGCGCGGTCAGCGGCTTCAGATAGGACTGGCCGGTAAAATACTGCGTATATGCGTCGTTCGGCGCGCCGATTCCGAACGCATCCTGCTGTTCAAAGGCTTCTCTGCTGACAGTGCTCATGATAATACTCCTTTCACGCGCAATGGCTTCTGTCTGAATTTTATTTGTCTATCATACCGCACAGCCGATGATTCCGCAAGATGAAAAGCAGAGGCGCTAGCGCAGTTGGTAGGGGCGGACGACTCTGTCCGCCCGCAGAATATACCGATTTTGCGAAAATCTTCTGCGAATTCGCAACTTTCCAATGGGCCGATGTGTACCGGCAAGCGGCAGACCCACATCCGTAACGCTCCTACGTCGCGAACGGCTGTGACCGGCATCGGCCCCTACAACGAAAGATGGCAGTGCCTGCGAATTTGCCGAAGGACTTTTACAAATCGCATCAGCCTGCCGCCTGACCTCTCAGTCAGCTTCGCTGACAGCTCCCCTGAAAGGGGGAGCCCCGAGCGCTTCTGTGGCAGTGCATCACAGAAAAACAGGGGCCAGCGTTTGCCGGCCCCTGCGGGATGCGTTTTTGTTTTACAGTCCGATCAGCCGTTCGTCGGCGTTGAAGCTTCGGTGGCGCGGATGGATTTGACGTATTTGGCGTTCAGGTATGCGCAGACCTCGTTGTACCAGATCTCGTACCATGCGCCGTCCTCCGTCTCCTCCGAGACGCCGATGACGGCGACGACCGTGTCGGTCGGCATGGTCATGAGGACCTCGCTGTTGGTCGACGGAGCGGAACGGACATTCACATCGTTCGTCGTGGCCATGCTTTCGGCCTTCGGCGTGATGACAAGCTCCTGCACGTCGGCGGGCCACTTGGCCGTGTCGCGCTCCGGCGTGCCGCCGAGATGGTTGGAGGCGAAGATGGACGCGATGGTGCAGCTGCTCTTGGTGACAAGCATGGCGACCTGTCCGTTATAGCGCACAGAGCCGTTCCAGGTGTTGTCCTTCCAGTCGAGCGCGACCTCGTAGATCTGGCCGCCCACATCGACGGTATACTGATAATCCGCCGTCTTGCCGGTCTTTTTATAGTTGGCCTCGATCAGCACAGCGGACAATTCTGCCGCATCGATTTCGGGCAGCGTCACGGGATCGTCCTTGCCGTAGGTCACGACGGCGCTCGTGCTGGGCTGCGGCTCGGCGGCCTGCGGAACGGTAATCATGAACTGGCCGTTCGTGTCCTGCTCGTCAAACTGGAACATCAGCTCCTGCGCCCCGCCGCGCGGGACGAGCGTGAAGCCCTTGTCGCTGGTCGTGACGGTGTAGAGGCCGGACTCCTCATAGAACGTGCGGAACAGGCCGGAGAGCGTCTGTCCGTCGGGCAGCTTGCTGACGCCGCAGGTATACGGCGTGCCCGGCTGAATCGCGGCGAACATCGTATCGCGCAGAGACGCATCCGAGATCAGGTGCAGCGGCAGGAGCATATCGAGCGTGCCGGAATCGAGCGCGATCTCGCGGTGCTCGCCCATGAAGAAATACCATTGCTCGTTGGTGTTCTTCGGGTCCTTGACATACAGGCACCAGGTATCCTTGCCGCCGGACTCGTTCGGCTTCGTATAGACGCCGCAGTCGCCGTAGCTGTTGGTATAGGTCTCGGCGGTGACGCCGTCGTTATTCTTGGTGATGAGCTTACTCAGGGCGCTCAGCTTTTTCTTTGTCGTGAACTGATATCCGCCGTAGGAGACGAAGTCCGACTCGTTGAGCTCAGCGGACAGGGGCAGATCGATGGTCGTGCCGGTGGAAAACGCTTTGGCCTGAATCACGGTGTCGCTGCCCTTGGAGCAGCCGCGCGCGACCAGCACAATGATGAGCACCAGCAGCACGAGCGCCGCGACCGCGATCAGCAGCGGCAGATTTCTGCGCAGCCAGATGCTTTGCTTTCTTCTTCTGTTCATAGCCGTACCTCCATGTTGTGTTCGGGGCTGCGAAGCGCGGGGATAGACTCCGCGCAGTATATTTATGATTATGATAGCACAGCTTTTTAAAAATAGCAATTCTTCATAAAAAAATAAGATTTGGCGATTTTCCTTGCGAAGCGCCGAGCAAGCTGGTATGATGTCAGAAAAAGACTGACAGGAGGGTTCCGCCTTGCGCTTCAGATGTCTGGTCATGGATCATGACGACACCACGGTCAACAGCACCGCCACCATCCATTTCCCGTCGTTCCTCGCCTATTTAAAGCTTGTGCGCCCGGAAGCGTCATATACGCTGGAGGACTATTTCCGCAAAAACTTCGACCCCGGCATCATGGCGCTGTTTACCGGCGAGCTCGGCTTTTCGGAGGAAGAGATCGAAGGCGAGTTCCGCTTCTGGCAGGACTGGGTGCGCACGCGCGTGCCGGACGCCTACCCCGGCATCCGCGAGATTCTGCGGCGGCACAAGGAGGCGGGCGGATACATCGCCGTCGTTTCGCACTCCATGCGCGGAAGCATCGAGCGCGACTACCGTGAAAACGGTCTGCCGGAGCCGGATATCATCTTCGGCTGGGAGCAGCCGCCCGAGCAGCGCAAGCCGCACACCTGGCCGCTGGACAGGATCATGGAGCGCTTCGGCCTCAAGCCGCAGGAGCTTCTCGTCGTCGACGATCTGAAGCCCGGCTATGACATGGCGCGCGCCGCAGGCGTTCCCTTTGCCGCCGCAGGCTGGGCGAACGACATCCCGGAGATTGAGCGGTTCATGCGGCAAAACTGCGATTTCTACTGCAAAACCGTCGCCGACCTCGACCGGCTTCTGGACGAATAAACGGCGCCGCCCGCGTTTTCAGAACGCGGGCGGCCGGTTTTTACAGTCTCTGATTTTTTGCCAGCTGGCGGTTTTTGTAGGCGGGGTCGCCGGTGACCTCGCGGAGGATGGTGATCTCGGGCGGCGCTGCAAGCGCGGGCGCGTCTTCCGGCAGTGCGGCGCGCATGATGGCCCGGTCCTGCGAAAACGGATACACGTCGATCTCGAACCGGCAGCCGTGATAGACGAAACGGTACTTCGTCTTGTGGACAGTGTGCAGGCTCGTGTCGCCCTCCATGAGATAGCGGATGTACTCCTTTTCGGAGATCGGCTTCTCCGTCTCCCACTGGCCGGAGCCGGTCGTGCGCTTTTCCGTATAGAAATAGAGATAATCCCCGCCGTTTTTCTGCTGGCGGACGCGGCGGACGATGTTGGGGTTGGCGCGGGTGAGATAGGTCTGCATCATGTCGATGCTGGCGGCGTGATACGTCTGCTCAAGCGTCTGGAGCGTGGGCAGCGCGATGAGGTATTTGTGCCAGACCTCCTGCTGCGTGGGGCGGCCGAGCGCCTCATAGACGGCGCGCAGGCCGCGCGCGATCTTGTCCTCAAAGTCGACGGAGTTGTCGATCACGCGCAGATTCGGGTGCGCACGCCATGCGCGCAGCGTCAGATCGTCCTTTTCCCGTGCGAGCTCCAGCGGCTCATAGCGCGCCTCATTGCCAAAATTGTAGGCAAACTCCGCGCCCTTGGCGCAGGAGACAAGGTGCAGAACCGCGTCATAATGGGAAAGCGCCTGCTGCTCGGTCAGGCCGAAGCGTGCGAGCACCTGGCGGAACTCTTCATCGGAGATATAGGCCTTATCGTCGAAGAGCGCACGGTCGTACAGCACGATGACATGCTCCTCCGGCACCATCTGCGCCGCCTTGAGCGCGAGCTGCTCCTTGTGCAGCTGGTCGGAGACGACAAAATCCTGAAAGTCCAGCATGGACACACAGCCGCCGAAGGGCTTGATGCCGAACCCGGAAATGAGCTCCGTCGCGGTTTCGGGGATGGTAATGACCTTCCAGCCCTCGTCCTGCTTGAATTCCTTGAGAATGCGGCTGATGAGCGTCGTCTTGCCCGCGGCAGGCCCGCCGGTCAGCACGATGCGCGTGATCTGTTTTGCCAAAAGGACCGCTCCTTTTTCTGTCTGGGAACCTCTGCTCCAATGCCCTTCGGCCTTCGCCGGAGCTTCCCTCTCATTTTCTTTATAATTTAATACTAGCATCCATCTGCGGCAAAAGCAAGAAAAAGTATTTAAATTCATGGTTTATTCAAGCAAAACAGGAAACGGTGTGCCATAATATATCATTCAGAACAGAATCAGAAGGGTGGCTCGGGTATGCAGGATTTTGTGGTGTTCGATCATGTCTGCAAGACCTATCAGATGGGCGACGTGCGCATCGACGCGCTGAAGGACGCCTCGTTTACGATCGCGGAGGGCGAAATCTGCGTGATTGTCGGGCAGTCCGGCGCGGGCAAGACGACGCTTTTAAACATTCTCGGCGGCATGGACCGGCTCTCCTCCGGCCATGTGCTGCTGGCAGGCGAGGACATCGCGGGCTACGACCGCCGGCGCCTGACGGCCTACCGCCGGCACGAGGTCGGCTTTGTCTTTCAGTTTTATAATCTGCTGCCCAATATGACGGCGCTGGAAAATGTGCAGATCGCAAGTCAGCTGTGCAAGGATCCAATCCCTGCGGACGAGGTTCTGCGGCAGGTCGGCCTCGGTGAGCGCATGCAGAATTTCCCCGCCCAGCTCTCCGGCGGCGAGCAGCAGCGCGTGGCTATCGCGCGGGCGCTGGCCAAAAAACCGCGGCTTTTGCTGTGCGACGAGCCGACCGGCGCGCTCGACTACCAGACCGGCAAGCAGATTCTCGCGCTTTTGCAGCGGCAGAGCCGTGAAAACGGCATGACCGTCGTCATCATCACACACAATTCCGCCCTGACCGCCATGGCCGACCGCGTCATCCGCGTCAAGAGCGGGCAGATTACCGGCGTGCGGTGCAGCGAAGCGCCCGTGCCGGTGGAAAGCATCGAATGGTGACGGGCATGCTGAAGCTGACATTGCGCCAGATTCGCGGCAGTCTCACCCGGTTTCTGGCGATCACGGCGATTGTCGCGCTGGGCGTGGGCTTTTTCTGCGGCCTGCGGCTGACGAAGACCGCGATGGTACATACGCTGGACGACTATGCCGGGACGCACCGGATGTACGATTTCCGCCTCGTCAGCACCATCGGCTTTGACGAGACGGACGCAGAGTCCCTCGCCGCCGATGCACGTGTGGAGGCCTGCGAGGGAGAAAAGAGCGCGGACGCGCTGGCTTCCGTCGCGGGCGGCGCGGCGAAGCCGTGCAGGTTTTTGTCCCTGCCCGCGCAGATTGACCTGCCGGGGCTCAAATGCGGCAGGCTGCCGCAGACGGCGGACGAGTGTCTGGCCGACGGGCTGCTGTATTCCGAGAAGGATCTCGGCAAGACGGTCGTTCTGACGGAGGAAAACAGCGAAGACACGCTGGACAGCTTTGCCCGGCGGGAATTCACCATCACCGGCATTGCGAAGAGCGTGCTGTACATCAATTACGAGCGCGGCGGCACCTCCATCGGCAGCGGAACGCTCTCGTCGTTCGTATATCTGCTGCCGGAGGCGTTTGCACTGGACTACGATACGGAGCTTTATCTGCGTCTGGCCGGGCCGCGGGGCGAGGTCTATTCCGACGAGTATACCGCCTGCATCGACGCCGCGGAGCCCTGGGTCACGCAGCTGGCAGAAAGCGCTGCTCAGGCGCGCAGCGGCAGGCTCCATGACGAGGCCGCGCAGACGCTTGCCGACGCGCGGGAAACG
The DNA here is from genome assembly GCA_902796245.1 of Oscillospiraceae bacterium. GTDB lineage: Bacteria > Bacillota > Clostridia > Oscillospirales > Oscillospiraceae > CAG-170. The sequence goes on from CADBOK010000083.1 coordinate 8,353, forward strand.
CTCGACGAAAAGCAGAAGGAGCTTTCCGACGCCCGGCAGCAGCTTTCCGACGCCGGGCAGGAGCTGGCCGACGCAAAACAGGCATATCAGGATGGCGAAAAAAAGCTGGAAGACGCGAAGCGCGAGACGCAGGCGGAGCTGGCGGACGCCTGGCAGAAGCTCACCGACGGACAGAAAACGCTGGAGGAAAACGAGCAGAAGCTTGCAGACGCGCGGACAGAACTGGAGGACGGCGAAAAAAAGCTGGCCGACGGCCAGGCGGAATATGAAACAAACAGCGCCGAGTTTGAAAAGGCGAAAAGCAGCGCGTGGAGCGAGCTGAACGCCGCCTCCGCACAGCTTGAGCAGGCGCAGGCCCAGCTTACGGCCAGCCAGACGCAGCTGGACGCGCAGCGTACAGCGCTGGATGCACAGCAGGCGCAGCTGAACGAGGCGCTCGCCGCCGGGCTCATCTCGCAGGAGGCCGCCGCCGCGCAGCAGGCGCAGCTGGACGCTGCCTTTGCGCAGCTCAAACAGGCGCAGGCACAGCTGGACGAGGGAAAGAAATCGCTTGAAAGCGGACGCGCGGAGCTGGCTGCCGCCGGGGCCGCCGCAAGCCAGTCGATCCGCGAGAACCAGAAAAAGCTGGACGAGGCAAAGGCCACTTTGGAGGAAAAGCAGCAGGAGCTGGAAGACGCCAGGCAGCAGCTCGAAGACGGTGAAAAGGAGCTGGCCGGCGCGAAGCAGGAGCTGGAAGACGGCTGGGCGGACTATTACACGGGCAAAGCCGAGGCTGAAAAACGGATCGCAGACGCCGGGCAGGAGCTGGCGGACGCCAAACAGCAGATCGCCGACGGTGAGCAGCAGCTTGCCGATGCGAAGCGGGAGCTTGCGGACGGCGAACAGAAGCTTGCCGACGCCGAGCAGGAATACCGGGACGGCGAAGACGAGCTGGCAAATCTTGAGGATGCGGACGTGTTCGTACTGGATCGCGGCAGCAACGTCGGCTACACCTGCTTTGAGAGCGATTCCGACATCGTGCGCGGCGTGTCGCGGGTGTTCCCGCTGTTTTTCTTCGCCGTGGCCGCGCTGGTCTGCATCACGACCATGACCCGCATGGTCGACGAGCAGCGGACGCAGGCGGGCGTTCTGAAGGCGCTTGGATATTCCAACGGCGCGATTTTGTCGCAGTACTTCCTCTATGCCGGGACCGCCTCGGTTCTCGGCTGTGTGCTCGGCATCGCGGCGGGCTCGTATTTCCTGCCGAAGATGATCTGGCACGCCTATAATATCATGTACGGCTTTACCGGCATTCTATATGCCTTTGACTGGCCGCTCGCGCTCGTTTCGTCCGGCGCGTATCTGCTGTGCGCGCTCGGCACGACCTGGTACGTCGTGCACGCCGAGCTGCGGCAGCCCGCAGCGGAGCTCATCCGCCCCAAGGCGCCGAAGGCCGGAAAGCGCATCCTGCTCGAGCGGCTCCCGCTTATCTGGAACCGGCTGCCGTTTCTGCACAAGGTCTCCATCCGGAACATCCTGCGCTTTAAAAAGCGCATGGTCATGATGATGATCGGCATCGGCGGCTGCACGGCCCTGCTCATCACGGGCTTCGGCATTCAGGACTCCATCAGCAGCGTCGTCGATTACCAGTATGACGAGATCACCCGCTACGATGCCTCCGTGACCTTCCGGCACGCGCTGGACAGCGATGAACAGGAAGCGTTTCTTTCCGTCTGTGACGAAAGCGGTGCAGACGGCTGCCTGTTCGTCGCGGAAAAGAGTCTGGACGCCCTCTCCGGCGGCACGGTCAAAACGACGAACGTCGTCTGCCCGGAAGCGGGCAGCATGGACGGCTTCATCGACCTGCACACGCAGGAAAAAGCGCCGGTCGCCTATCCGCAGGACGGCGGCTGCATCATCAGCCGGGGACTTGCGCAGGCGCTGCATCTGTCGGCGGGCGGCACCATCACCTTGCAGACGGGAGATATGCGCCGGACGGAGCTGACCGTCGAAGCCGTGTTTGAAAACTATGTTTATAATTACGTCTATCTGACGCAGACTACCTGGCGGGACGTCTTCGGCGAAGCGCCCGGATACGAGGCCGCATGGCTCACCTACCGGACAGACGGGGACGCGCAGGCGGCCTCCGCAGCGCTCGCGGGCGCGGAAAACGCCGTGGCCGTCACGCTCAGCCAGGAGTTCCGCAGCCGCGTGGCGACGATGATGCAGAGTCTGCGGTACATTGTGCTGGTCGTCGTGGTGGGCGCGGCGGCGCTGGCGTTCATCGTGCTGTATAACCTCACGAACATCAACATCACCGAACGCGAACGCGAGATTGCGACCATCAAGGTGCTTGGCTTCTACGACGGCGAGACAAACCGCTACGTCTTCCGCGAGAACATCATCCTGACCGTCCTCGGCGCGCTTGTAGGGCTTCCGATGGGAAAGCTGCTGCATGCGTATGTCATGGGGCAGATCAAAATCGACCTCATGTGCTTCGACGTGCGCGTCGCGCCGCTGAGCTATCTCATTTCGGCTGCGCTGACGCTGGTGTTCGGTCTGCTCGTCAATCTCGTGCTGCGGCAGAAAATCCGCGCAGTCGACATGTCTCAGGCGCTCAAATCCATCGAATAACAGGAAGAAGAAAAGAACCAGTCCATGAAAAAATTGCTTGTTTACCTGCGGCCATACCGTCTGCAGGCCATCCTGGCCCCGTGCTTTAAGCTGCTCGAGGCCGCGTTTGAGCTGCTTGTGCCGCTCATCATGGCAGATATCATCGACGTCGGCATTTCGTCCGGCGATACGGCGTATATCCTGAAAAAATGCCTCGTGCTGGCCGGGCTCGGCCTGTGCGGCTTTGCCAGCGCCACGTGCGCGCAGTATTTTTCCGCCAAGGCCGCGACCGGCGCGACGGGCCGCCTGCGCCATGCGCTCTTTGCGCATATCCAGTCGCTGTCCTACGCCGAGCTTGACCGGCTCGGCACGGCCACGCTCGTCACGCGCATGACGAGCGACATGAACCAGGTGCAGACGGGCCTCAACCTGACGCTCCGGCTGCTGCTGCGCTCGCCTATCGTGGTTTTCGGCGCAATGATTATGGCCTTTACCATCGACACAAGGTCGGCGCTCATCTTCGCCGTGGCGATCCCGGCGCTCTTCGCCGTCGTGTTTGCCATCATGCTCAGCTGCATCCCGCTCTACCGGCGCGTGCAGACCCGGCTCGACGGCGTGACCGGCGCGGCGCAGGAAAATCTGTCCGGCGTGCGCGTCATCCGCGCCTTTACCCGCGAGCAGACGGAGACGGAGAGCTTTGCAGAGAAGACCGGGCGCCTGTTTTCCGCACAGCAGTTCGTCGGAAGGCTCTCGGCGCTGCTCAATCCCCTGACGTATGTCATCATCAATCTGGCCATCGTGGCGATTTTGCGCGTGGGCGGCGTCCGGGTCAACGAGGGTGCCATCACGCAGGGCCAGCTCATCGCGCTCTATAACTACATGTCGCAGATCCTGGTCGAGCTCATCAAGTTCGCCAATCTGATCCTGAACATCACAAAATCCGCCGCCTGCGCGGGCCGTATCTCGCAGGTGCTGGATACGAAGTCCAGCATGGCAGACGGTGCGGGCACGCTGCCGGACGGCGCGGGCGCGCCGGAGCTGGAATTCCGCCACGTCAGCTTCCGCTATCCGCAGGCGGGCGCGGATGCGCTGACCGACATCAGCCTCTGCGCCGCGCCGGGCGAGACGATCGGCGTCATCGGCGGTACGGGCTCCGGCAAGTCAACGCTTGCAAATCTGATTCCCCGCTTCTATGACGCGACGGAGGGCTGCGTCCTTGTGCGGGGCAAGGACGTGAAATCGCTTCAATTGCAGGCGCTTCGGACGCGCATCGGCGTCGTGCCGCAGAAGGCGCTGCTCTTCTCCGGCACCATCCGGGAAAACCTCCGCTGGGGCAATGCGGACGCATCCGACGAGGCGCTCTGGGACGCGCTGCGCGCAGCGCAGGCCGACGGGGTCGTGCGGGATAAGACCGGACAACTGGACGCGCCGGTCGAGCCCGGCGGGCGCAATTTCTCCGGCGGTCAGCGCCAGCGGCTGACCATCGCCCGCGCGCTCGTGCGCAGACCTGAAATTCTCATTCTGGACGACAGCGCCTCCGCGCTGGACTTCGCGACGGATGCGGCGCTGCGCAAGGCGCTGTCAAAGCTGCCGTGGAGGCCCACGGTCGTGCTGATTTCGCAGCGCGTGTCGTCCATCCGGCACGCGGACAGGATCCTCGTGCTTGACGACGGCCGCATGGCCGGGCTCGGAACGCACGCGGAGCTGATGAGCACCTGCCCGGTCTATCAGGAGATCTGCCGGTCGCAGGAGAAGGGGGAGGCGAGCGCATCATGAAGCATACATCCTCCTGGGCGCTGCGGCGCGTTTTAAAGAGCCTCGGGCGGTATCTGCCGCTGCTGCTTGTGTCCTTGCTGCTGGCCGCGGCCAGCGTGGCGGGCACGCTCTATATCCCCATTCTGGTCGGCGACGCGATCGACCGGATTGTCGGCCCCGGACAGGTCGATTTTGCCGCCGTTGGCAGTCTGGCCGTCAAAATCGCAGTGCTTGCCGGGCTGACGGCAATTTTGCAGTGGGTCATGACGGCCATTCACAACCGCGTCTGCTTCTGCGTGACGCGCGACGTGCGCCGGCAGGCGTTTTCCCACTTGCAGCGGCTTCCCCTTTCGTATCTGGACAGCCACCCCTCCGGCGATACGCTCAGCCGTATGATCGCCGACGTCGACCAGTTTGCCGACGGCCTGCTCATGGGCTTCACGCAGCTGTTTACCGGCGTTCTGACCATCGTGGGGACACTCGGCTTCATGCTCTCGATCAGCTGGAAGATCACGCTCGTGGTCGTGCTGCTGACGCCGCTTTCGCTGCTGGTGGCAAAATTCATCGCGGGGCATACCTATTCCATGTTCCAGCTGCAGTCCAGGGCGCGCGGCGAGCAGACCGCCCTGATTGGCGAACAGCTGAACGGCCAGCGCGTCGTGCAGGCATTCTCGCATGAGGCCGAGAGCCTGCGCCAGTTTGACGAGATCAACGACCGCCTGACGGCCCATACCATGCGCGCGACCTTCTTCTCGTCCATGACGAACCCGTCCACGCGCATCATCTATAACATCATCTATGCCTGCGTCGGCTTTACCGGCGCGCTCAGCGCCGTGGCGGGCGCGATCACAGTCGGCGGACTGTCCTGCTTCCTCAGCTACGCGAACCAGTACGCCAAGCCCTTCAACGAGATTACCGGCGTCATCACGGAGCTTCAGAACGCGCTGGCCTGCGCAGCGCGGGTCTTTGCGCTCATCGACGAGCCTGCCGAAACGCCGGACGCGGCGGATGCGAAGACGCTTGAGGCCGTCTCCGGCAGTGTGGAGCTGCAGAACGTCGCGTTCTCCTACACGCCGGAGCAGCATCTGATCGAAGATCTGAACCTCTCCGTAAAGCCCGGCCAGCGCATCGCCATCGTCGGCCCGACGGGCTGCGGCAAAACGACGCTCATCAACCTGCTCATGCGCTTTTACGACGTGAAGGACGGCTCTGTTTCCGTCGACGGGAGCGAAATCCGCTCCGTCACGCGCGAGAGCCTGCGCCGCCAGTACGGCATGGTCTTGCAGGATACGTGGCTCAAGACCGCCTCCGTGCGCGAGAATATCCGCCTTGCCAAGCCCGACGCGACCGATGCCGAGGTCGCGGCCGCCGCGCGCATGGCTCACGCGGATCCCTTCATCCGCCGTCTGCCGGAGGGATACGACACGGTGCTGTCCGACACGGGCGGCGCGCTGTCCGCCGGGCAGCGGCAGCTGCTGTGCATCGCGCGCGTCATGCTCTGCCTGCCGCCCATGCTCATTCTCGACGAGGCCACCAGCTCCATCGACACCCGCACCGAGGCGCACATCCAGCAGGCATTCGACACCATGATGCAGGGCCGGACGAGCTTCGTCGTCGCCCACCGCCTGTCCACCATCCGCGAAGCGGACGTCATTCTCGTCATGAAGGACGGCCATATCATCGAGCAGGGCCGCCATGAAGCCCTGCTTGCAAAAAACGGCTTCTACGCAAAGCTGTACCACAGCCAGTTTGAGGGGTAACGCCCACACAGCCTCCCCTTGAGCCCAAGGGGAGCCTTGGGCACGCTGCATATTGGGCTGTGATATAAAAATCCGCCGGGACCGAACGTGGTTCCGGCGGATTTTTCAGACTTTTTGAGGCGTCTGCTGCGCCGTGTGCAGGCGGCGGCAGCAGCGGATGAAATAGAGGATCTCCGCCGCGGCGGTGATTGTCCACGAGAACACGTAGAGCAGATACAAAGACGGGATGGTGTGGAAATGCGCGAAGATCGTATAGACCCAGATCACGCGGAACACACATGAGCCCATAATCACGATCACCGTCGGCACAAAGCTGCGGCCAATGCCGCGGCAGGCGGCGATGGTGCAGTCCATGAAGGCGCTGACGCAGTAGGAGAAGCACATGATCCGCATCCGCTCCATGCCCGTGGCGACGACGTCCGCATCGTTCGTGAAGATATACAGAAACGGCTCGCCGCACAGCAGAAACGCCACGCCCAGCACCGCCGCGATCGCGAACGAATAGCCGAGGCTGATGTAATAGCTCTTCATCATCCGGTCCTTTTTCCCCGCGCCCCAGTTCTGGCCCATGAAGGTCGAACAGGCGGTATAGAACGCGGCCATGACGTTATAGATCACGTTGTCCACGTTGACCGCAGCGGAGTTGCCGGAAACGACGGTCGAGTCAAACGAGTTGATGCCGACCTGAATGAACAGATTCGCGACCGCGAAGATCATATGCTGGATGCCCGCCGGGATGCCGAGACCGAGGATGCGCCCGGCCTCGCCGCCGTGCAGCCGCAGAAGCCTCCGCTCCACACGGCAGCTGTCTGTCAGATGCGTCATGTGCAGCAGGACGAGGACTGCCGACAGGCACTGCGAAATGATGCTCGCCAGTGCCACGCCGTCGGCGGCCATCTTGCAGACGATGACGAAGAACAGGTTCAAAATCACGTTCAGAATGCCAGCCGCCGTCAGATAGGCCAGAGGCCGCTTTGTGTCGCCGCTGGCGCTCAGGACAGCGTTGCCGAAGTTGAAAATGCCGAGTGCCGGCATGCCGAGCGCATAGATGCGGAAATAGAGCACCGCGCCGGGCAGCAGATCGTCCTTCGTTTTCAGCAGCTCCAGCATCGGTGCAGCCAGGAAAAAGCATAAGGCCGCGATCACGATACCGGACAGCGTACACAAAATCAGCGCCGTGTGGACGCAGTTGCGCGTGTCCTCTTCCTGCCGCGCGCCGAGATACTGCGCCACGCGGACATTGACGCCGTTGGAAAGACCGATCAAAAAGCCCGTAAACAGCGTGACGAGCGTCGACGTCGAGCCGACGGAGCCCAGCGCCGTCGCGCTGGAGAATTTACCGACGACGGCCACGTCCGCCATGTTGAACAGCACCTGCAGAAGCTGCGAGAAGATCAGCGGAACGCTGAACAGCAGAATGTTTTTATACAGCGGCCCTTCAGTCATCTGGATGCCGCCCGCGCGGGCGGAAAGCGATCTTGCCATAACGACAGTTCCTCTTTTTCGTATCATTTGCCGCAAAAGCTTCCCTATTATAGAGCCTTTCCCCCCGCGCGTCAAGCGGAAAAAAGGACTCCCGGACACGCCGCAGAGCGTCCGGGACAGGGCTTATTTTTCTGCCCGGATGAGGTTCTGATAGAACCGCACTGCGCCGGGCAGGCAGTTATATTCAATATTCTCGTTCAGGCCGTGCATGCCCTTCATCTGCTCCGGGCCGTAGATCACGGGCGCAAACCGGATGCAGCTTTTGCAGACAGGCTGATAGAACTGCGCGTCGGTCGCGCCGGTCATGACGTATGGGCTTGCGGCAAGACCTGGGAAGGTTTCACCGATGACGCGCGTGAAGAGCGTGAACGCCTCGCCGTGGATATCGACAGGCGGGGTAAAGTCGTTCGAATGGAGCACCTCGGTCGAAAGCCCGTGCTTTTCGGCAAGCTTCCGGATAATTGCAAGACTTTCCTGTTCCCCCTGGTGCGGGATAAAGCGCATGTTGGCCCCCAGCGTCGCCTCCTGCGGGATGACGTTATATGCGTCGGAGCCGGACTGCGTGGTAAATGCGATGGTGGTCTTCAGCATCGCGCCTGCCTGCGCGCTGACGGCGGGGAGAACGGCCTTCAGAAGCGGAGAAAACAGCCACAGATTGCCCAGCAGCAGCCGCAATCCGAACGACGACGCATACCCCGACAGCGTCCGGAACATGGCCGCGACCTCCGGCAGGAGCTTCTTTTTGAAGGGGCTGTGCGTCTCGGCCTCGTTTACAAACGCGGCAAGCCGCGCGATGGGCGTGTGCTTTCCCGGCGCGCTGGCATGGCCACCGGTGGACTTCGCCGTAAATTTCACGTCGGCCTTTCCCTTTTCAAACACGCCGACCATGGCAAAGTTGCCGGGGATGCCGCCGATGGGCTCGGAGATAATGCCGCCGCCCTCGTCGCAGAGCAGAAACAGCTCCACGCCGCGGCGCTGCAGCTCCTTAACCAGCTTCGGCGCGCCGTCGCCCGCCCATTCCTCCGTGCAGGACGAGGCCAGATACACATCCGTGGGCGGCGTAAAGTCCTCGGCCAGCAGCTGCTCGACCGCTTCAAAAAACGCCATGACGGAGCACTTCGTATCCGAAGCGCCGCGCCCCCAGACCTTGCCGTCCGCGATATCGCCGGAGAACGGCGCATGGAGCCACTCGCCCTCCGCAGGAACAACGTCCTGATGGCTCATGAGCAGAATCGGCTTTTCCGAAGACCGGCCCTTCCAGTAAAAAAGCAGATTGCCGTCGATTTCGGTCTTTTCCAGCTTCGAGAAGACCAGCGGGAACAGCTCCGCCAGCGTTTTGTGGAACGCACGGAATTTCTCCGGATCGTCGCCGCCCGCGTGGGAGGTCGTGTCGATCTGAATCATTCTGGACAGCTTTTCTGCCAGCCGCAGCGCTTCCTGTTCGTTCTCCTGCGGTCTGTAATCCGACGTCCTTTTCGGACTGAGCAGCGTCCGGACGACCGCAATGAGCACCAGCAGCACCAGCACACCCGGGATCAGCAGCAGATATCTCATGCCTGCGCCTCCTTGCCGGTCTTTTTCTTTTTATAGATCGTATACGCAATGCCGATTGCAAGCGCGCCGGAGGGGATGATCATAAAGCTGGTGGATGAAATGAGCCCCGGCACGAGCGTAAACAGCACGCTCATCACAGCCAGCGGCGCGATGGCCACGACGATATTCTTCCGGTAATACTGATACGCCATCGCGCCGAAGAGCGCCGGGACGACGTTTGCGAACGCAGGCTGCAGCGCGGGGCTCTGCAGAACCGGCTGCAGCGGCTGCAGGGCCAGTACGCCGAGCGCCAGAATGACGATCGTCACAAGCGACGATGTGGCAATGGAGAGCGTGGAGACGATCTCGTTTTCCGCCGTACCGGTCTTGACACCCGCCAGGTCGCGGGCGTTTACCGCGCAGGGGATCTTCATGTTGATGAGATTGCCGGTGATGAACGCAAGATAGCCGCCGCCCGCGCCAAGCATCGGCGTGTAGATCAGAAATTCCGCAACGCTGCTGACTGTCCACACGAGGCCGACGGACAAAAAGCCCCTCGCCGTCGCGCCGAGGTCGGGATACGCGCCGAGCAGCCCGCCGATAACGAACGGCGCGCCGAGCAGCAGCACGACGGTCAGAATACTCAATACGCGGCCGAGCACATGCGTCTGTTTGCTGTACTGCGCCCAGAGGGCGTCCTTCTGTTTCTGTTCCATGTATCCGCCCTCCTTACAGCAGTCCGACCAGCACGGCAGCCGCCATGCCCGCGAGCATGCTGCCCGCGATTGAGAAATTTTCAACCCATGTGATATGCTTTTTCTCCGCCAGATATACAAACAGCGCCATCACGCCCGCCGACACCGCCGCGACCAGCAGCGGCGTCCAGTCGCCGGAGAAGGTGAACAGGCCGTTCGAGGAAATAAAGCCGCCGAGATAGCTGCCGATGTACGCGCTGACAAGGCCGATGAACATCGCCGTCATGGCAAGATCGCCGAAGCCCGCCGCGCCCTTGCCGCTGCCGGAGCCGGACGAGAGCTTTTTCGTGTAGCGCTTGTTGAAGAAGATGGACAGGACGATGCCCCAGATGATGCAAAGACTCATGAGAAGGGCGATGGTCGCAAAGCCCTGCGGCGTCATTTCGGCGGCGGACAGGCTCTTCATGCCGGCCTGCTCGGCCGCCGCCTGCGCTACCTGCGTCTCATAGTGAAGCGCGCCGATGACGGACAATCTCAGCCACGGCCACGGCGTGCCGAGACTGCCGGACAGGGCGATAACACCCAGCAGAATACCGACGCTCGGCAGGGCCGAAAACGTCGCGCTGGAGACGACCACGCGCTTTAATTTGACCGGATCCATGCCGAGCGCAAGCCCGGCTTTCCATGCGCGGACAAGGAACACGATGCAGATGAGCGCAACAAACGCGACAATGCCGCCGCAGATGGCGTACATCGCCGGGCTGTTAAGCTGCGATAAAATAGACATAGGCACACTCCTCCCTTTTTCTATGACCAGTATAGCACGCTTCCGCGCGAAAGCCTAGCCGGTTTCAAAAAACACATTACGCTTCGTTTTGTGCTGCCCCCAGATACTCTTCTTTGGTAATCATCATGTGGAGAAAACCATTTTCCACGCCCAATTCCCTGAAGCCTGCTTTGCGGTGGGTTTCCCATGCGGCATGTTCGTTCCGTGCGGCCTCGAAGTCGTTATGGATTCTGGAAATACCGCAGACGCGGAAAGCGTGATCCAGCATCAGTCTCAGCGCAGGAACGGCATAGCCCTTGCCGCGGAAGGGAGCGTACATCACGATTCCCATATCCCACCAGTCCTTTTCGGGGGGTATAGTGGAAGCACACATCACCGATCCATGCGCCATCCAGGCTGCGTTTGATATAAGCATAGAAGCAATCCGGCTCATTTCCAATCCATCTATCGTACCAATCGGCAAGAGCCTCGTCCGGGCAGTCGATGCAGCCGGTGTCCCGATGGTATCCCGCATAGTCAACATCCCAGCCTGCGTTGTAGGACATTGTTTCCGGATCAGACGTCATCTGTTGATAAAACCATAGCTCTTCCAGCTCCTTGCTCTTCGTTCCAATCTGCTTGTCCTGCTGTCATTTTGAGCACAATCGTATCATAGCATAAATCAGTCTGTTTTTGAATGGCATTGTATTGCTGCTCATATATTTTCGTGCCAACTGCCTCCATGTTTTTCTGTTTTTATATATTCGAACAAATTTTCTAATAATGCTTGCATTCTTTCCTCGCCGGGTGGTATGATAGGAGCAGAACATGACAGGAGGCGGAGCAGGTGTATCTGGCAATCGATTTGAAATCCTTTTATGCGTCGGTGGAATGTGCGGCGCGGGGGCTGGACCCGCTGAAAACGAATCTTGTCGTGGCGGACGCGGCGCGGACGGAGAAGACGATCTGTCTGGCCGTCTCGCCGTCTCTGAAGGCATACGGCATCGCGGGCCGGGCACGGCTGTTCGAGGTGGTGCAGCGCGTCGAACAGGTGAACGCCGTGCGGCGGCAGCACGCGCCGGGACGGCAGCTGCGCGGGCAGAGCGACAATGCGGACGCGCTTGCCGCGCACCCGGAGCTGGCGCTCTCCTTCATCACCGCGCCGCCGCAGATGGCAAAATACATGCAGGTCTCTGCGCAGATCTATCAGATCTACCTCAAATATTTCGCGCCGGAGGACATTCACGTCTACTCCATCGACGAGGTCTTCATCGATGCCGCGCCGTATCTGCGCACCTACGGCCAGACCCCGCAGGAGCTGGCGCGGACGGTCATTCTGGACGTGCTGCGCACGACCGGCATCACCGCGACTGCCGGCATCGGCACAAATCTGTATCTGGCAAAAGTCGCCATGGACATCGGGGCCAAGCATGTGGAGCCGGACGAACACGGTGTGCGCATCGCCTGCCTCACCGAGCGCAGCTACCGCGAAACGCTCTGGACGCACAGGCCGCTGACGGATTTCTGGCGTGTCGGACGCGGAATTGCACAAAAGCTCGAGGCAAAAGGGCTGTTCACGATGGGCGATATCGCCCGCTGCTCGCTTGGGAAGCCGGACGAATTTTACAATGAGGAGCTGCTGTACCGGATGTTCGGCGTGAACGCAGAGCTGCTGATCGACCACGCATGGGGCTCAGAGCCGTGTACGCTCGCGGATATCAAGGCATACCGGCCGCAGGCTCACAGCATCAGCTCCGGGCAGGTGCTGCAATGCCCGTATGCGTTTGAAAAGGCCCGGCTCGTTGCGCGCGAGATGGCGGACGCGCTGGCGCTGGAGCTGACGCGGCAGGGGCTTGTGACCGGTCAGCTCGTCCTGACCGTCGGCTATGACCGTGAAAGCCTGACAGATCCCGCCTGCCCGCCGTACCGGGGCCCGGTCACGACCGACCGTTACGGGCGGCGCGTCCCGAAGGCCGCGCACGGGTCTGAGAATCTTCAGACGCCGACCGCGTCGTCCAGAGAAATTCTGGAGGCGCTGACGGCGCTGTTTGACCGGATCGTGGACCGTGGGCTGCTTGTGCGGCGGATGTATGTCGTGGCGAACCGCGTGCAGCGGGAGCAGGACGCGCAGCCGGAGCCGGAATACGTTCAGCTCAACCTGTTCGCCGACGAGCCGGCCCTTGCCGCCCGGCGCGAGGCCGAGCAGGCCGCACGCGAGCGCGAACGGTGCATGCAGAGCGCGCTGCTGTCCATCCGCGAAAAATACGGGAAGAACGCCATCCTGAAGGGCATGAGCCTCCGCGACGGCGCGACCGCCCGCCAGCGAAACGAACAGATCGGCGGGCATAAGGCATAGAAAAAGCAGCCCCGGCAGGGGGCTGCGACAAAACTGAATGAGATTTTGCCGGTTTGCGGGCTGGTCATGCCTCCGGCGGCCCATTCTTTTCCGCCTTGCTGGAAAAGAATGGGGAGAAAAGGGGTGCTTGGTTACGTTTGGTGCATCCTGCAAGTACGATTCAGGCAAGCACCTGATTGATAGCCGCTGCGAACGCCCACCCTCACCCTACGGGCACTATGGTACGCGCCGCCTGTTACGGTACACCGAATTTATAAGCAGTTGCAATTTCATATTTGCGGTAAAAACGCTTTACGTTCAAAATTTGCTGGGCAGTACGGATTTGCCGCAGCCCCAAAGCCTCCCCTTGTCGTGCCCTGCACGATAAGGGGAGGCGGCATTTGCGAAGCAAATGCCGGAGGGGATTTGCCGCAAATTTCAGAGTGCGCCGAAATTTGCGAGGTTCGAATCCCCTCAGGCGCTGCGCTTATTTTACCGCCCGGACGAACGCGGCCTTGTCTCCGGCCTTGAAGAATGCGCTTCCGGCGACGAGGACGTTGGCACCGGCAGCGGTGCAGACCTTTGCGGTCTGCGCGTTGACGCCGCCGTCGACCTCCAGCTCGCAGCCGGGATTCTGTTCGTCAATATACGCGCGGATGGCCTGCACCTTGGGCATCATATCGGCCATGAAGCTCTGGCCGCCGAAGCCCGGCTCGACCGTCATGACCAGGATCAGATCGACAAGGCCGATAAACGGCAGCACGGCCTCCGCCGGCGTTTTGGGCTTGACGCAGATCGCGGGCTTTTTGCCGCAGGCGCGGATGATGCGGAGGGCCTCAAGCGTGTTTTCCTGCGTGTCGGCCTCAACGTGGACGGTCACGATGTCCGCGCCGGCCTGGCAGAAGCGCTCGACATAGCGCACGGGCCGGTCGATCATCAGATGCACGTCGAGCGTCAGGTCCGTCACCTTGCGGATGCAGGATAAAACGGGCAGGCCGATCGAAATATTGGGAACAAACAGGCCGTCCATAACGTCAATATGTACATACTCGGCGCCCGCCTGCTTGATCGTATCGATCTCACGCTCCAGATTTGCAAAATCTGCCGCCAGAATCGAGGGGGATACACGGATCATAGGAAATGCCTCCAATACATAAAATAAAGCCGCGCACCGCCGCTTGGCCGCCGGCATAGGTATGGATATGCGGGAACGGGCCGGGCAGGATGCTTCCGCAGCTTCTCCCGCGCAGCCGGCTCTTGCCGCTGCGGAGGCCCTCGCGGCCTCCGCCACATCATTATACTGTGTGCCGCAGCCGGTGTCAATCCGGTCTGACAGTTGACTTTCTGCGGCGTTTGTACTACTATTAGTTTGAGGAAATATCCAGAAAAATGCTTTGCCTTGCGAAGAAAGGAATACTATGGACGAACAGAAAGAGAAGCAAAACGCGAAAAAGAAGCGCTCCGCGCTTCCGATCTACGCCATCGGCGCGGTGTGGCTGCTGTACGCGAAAAAGCTGGACAGCCTCCGGGGCATCGTCTCCTGCGCGGTCGTGTCGCTGATCGTGTACGCGATCCTGCGCATTGTGACGCGCGGAAAAAAGACGGAGGAGCCGCCGAAGGCCGCCGAGCCTGAGCAGCCCCAGCCGAAGCAGGCTGAAAAACAACCCGAGCCGCAGCCGGAGCGTGAAGAAAAGCTCCCGCCTGAATTGCAGTCAGTCATCTATCAGGGCAAGCGCGCCATCGCCGATATCCGCCGTCTGAACGACGAAATCCCCGACGAGCGCATGAGCGCCCAGATTGACCTCATCGAGCGCCTGACGGCTCAGATTTTCGACTGCGTGCGGCAGCACCCGGAGAAGCTCAGCCAGATCCGGCAGTTCCTCAACTATTATCTGCCGACCACGATCAAGCTCATGGAGCAGTATGTCACGCTCCAGAGCCAGAGCGTCAAAACGGAGAACATCACCGAGGGCATGCAGAAGATCGAGGATCTGCTCGACAAGGTCATCGTCGCTTTCCAGCGGCAGCTCGACGCGCTGTTCGAGTCTGATGTCGTCGACATCACCGCCGACATCCGCGTGATGGAGCAGATGATGGCAAGCGAAGGGTTGACGAACAAAAAGGATTTTGCATAACCGGATTATTTACAGATACAGGAGGAACAAACGATGGACGAGTACATCCCCCAGCTCACCCTGACGCCGGATCTGAACGCGCAGCCGCAGCCGGAGGTCAAAAAGGAAGACGATCTCATTACGAAGGCACAGGCCGCGCCGGAGGCGGGCCCGGATCTTTCCGCGCTCTCTGATCAGGAGCAGCAGGCCGTTCTGGCATTCTCACAGCAGATCGATCTGGAAAACGCACAGCAGATTTTGGAATACGGCGCGTCCGCGCAGAAGAATATCGCGGATTTTTCCGACACGGCGCTGGCCAAGGTCAAGACCGGCGATCTCGGCGAGATCGGCACGATGCTCTCGGGGCTTCTCGTTGAGCTCAAGACAATGGACGAGCCGGAGAAGAAGGGCATCGCGGGTCTGTTCCGCAAGGCAAAGATCAACGCCGAGGAGATGAAGAGCCGCTTCGCGACGGCGGAGGTCAACGTCGACCGCATCTCCGGAGAGCTGGAAAAGCACAAGGTCACGCTTCTGAAGGACGTGGCCGTGATGGACCAGATGTATGAGCGGAACCTGCAATACTTCAAGGAGCTGACCATGTATATTCTGGCCGGCAAGCAGAAGCTGGCCGAGGCCCGCAATACCACGCTGCGCGAGCTGCGGGAAAAGGCCGAGGCGTCGAACCTGCCTGAGGATGCGCAGGCAGCCAACGACTTTGAGAACAAATGCGTCCGGTTTGAAAAGAAGCTCCACGATCTGGAGCTTACGCGCATGATTTCGCTGCAGACCGCACCGCAGATCCGCATGATCCAGAACAACGACACCGCGCTCGTCGAAAAGATCCAGACCTCCGTGCTCAACACCATCCCGCTGTGGAAAAACCAGATGGTGCTGACGCTCGGCATCGAGAATTCCCGCCGCGCCATGGAGGCCCAGCGGCAGGTCACGGATATGACGAACGCGCTGCTGCAGAAAAACGCCGACATGCTGCATATGGCCTCCGTCGAGACGGCGAAGGAATCCGAGCGCGGCATCGTCGACATGGAAACGCTCAAGCACACCAATGAGCAGCTGATCTCCACGCTCGACGAGGTGCTGCAGATCCAGACCGACGGCGCGAAGAAGCGGCAGGAGGCCGAGGCTGAGCTTCGCCGACTGGAGGGTGAGCTGAAGCAGAAGCTTCTGCAGCCGCGCAGCTGAAACTTTAAAAAGGAGCAAGCATGAAATTCTTTCAGAAAACGGGCGTTGCGGTTGTTTTCACAGTGTTGATGATCGCCGCTGCGCTCTTCATCGGGTTGTCCCCGGCGCTCAAAAGCGAACCGGTACCCGAACCTGCGGCCCAGGCCGCCGCGCAGGAGCAGACCGTCGCCCAGACGCCTGCCGAAGAGCAGACGGCGCAGACAGTCTCCAACACGGCGGCGGACGAAACGATCTCCGACAAGTATATCCGCGACGGCGCGGGACTGTTCACCCGCAGTGCAGAGAGCGCCATTCAGGATTACAACAAAAAGATCTACAGCAAGACCGGCAGCCGTATCGCCATTCTGACGACGGGCGGCACCGGCGGCAAGACGATCGAAGACTATACGAACAGCGCGTTCGATTCGATGGGTCTGAGCGAGTATGATATGCTCTTTTCCATTGATACGAGCGCGGAGCAGTGGTATGTGACGACAGGCGCGTATGTCGCGGACTATGCTGACAGCAAGCTGGAGGCGATCTTTCAGGACGGCTTTGCCGCCATTCTGGACGGCGACGCAGACGACGCGGCGGATACGATGTACGAGGATCTGTACAGCTGGTGCAAGACCAGCCTGAACGGAACCGCGAACGAGGATTACGTGCCCGTACAGGATACCGGACGTGTCAGAAGGAAAAGCATGATCGGTACAATTATCACGATTCTGGTCATTTTCTGGATCATCAAGGCCATTTTC
>CADBOK010000084.1 GCA_902796245.1 Oscillospiraceae bacterium
GAGGACAAGGGCTACGCGAAGTTCAGCTATCCGAGAACGATCAGCTTAAAGGGGAAGAAATAATATGAGTATGTTGAAAGAGGCTTTCGAAGCCGGTAAATTTGGCGTCACTGCCGAAATGGCCCCCCCGAAGGGTTATGATTTTTCCGAGCAGCTGGAGGCTGCCAAGCTCCTGAACGGCAAGGTTCACGGCGTCAACGTGACCGACATGCAGTCCGCCAGCCTCAAGGCATCCAGCCTGGGCCTTTGCGTCGCGCTCAAGAACGCGGGCGTCGAGCCGATCCTGCAGATGACCGGCCGCGACCGCAACCGTATGGCCATCATGGGCGATATCCTGTCCGCGGCAGCCTTCGGCATCGACACGATGCTGGCCCTCACAGGCGACCATCCCGTCGTCGGCGACTGCCCGGAATCCAAGCCGGTCTATGACCTGGACTCCGTCGGCATTCTGAAGATGCTCACGAAGATGGAGCAGACGAACTGCGACTGCGGCGGCAACGAGATCGTCGGCGGCGCGCCGAAGTTCTACAAGGGCGCTTCCGTCACCCCGGTCTACGATCCCATTGAGCTGCAGATCAACAAGCTGCGCCAGAAGGTCGAAAACGGCGCGGAGTACATCCAGACGCAGGGTATTTTTGATCTGGAAACGTTCAAGCGCTTCCTCGACAAGGTCGATGCCGCAGGCATCAAGACCCACATCATGGCCGGCATCATCCCGCTCAAGGCGGCCGGCATGGCCAGATATATGAACGAAAACGTCCCTGGCATCGCGGTGCCGCAGGATATGATCGACAAGCTCGCCGCCGCAGCGGCCGAGGGCAAGGAAAAGGGCGTCAAGGGCCTTCCCATGCAGCTCGGCATTGAGATGGCGGCGGAGATGATCGCGAAGATCAAGGACGAGCATCTGTGCGACGGCGTGCATATCATGGCCATCGGCGCGGAAAAGAACGTCCCGGCCATCCTCGAAAAGGCCGGCGTCACGATCTGAGGTTTCTCAGCTATATTTCAGCATCCATCCGTCCAAATGGATTGCCTGAGTTTCGATACAAAACCGGTAATATAGCAGCAGACGGCAGCCCCATGTCCGGGGCTGCCGTTTTGTGTCCCGGAAAATGGGGCTTGATGGAACCCTTCCCTTCCGTTAAAATAGAGGCAGAACATAAAGGAAGGGGCTCCGATATGGAACATATCAAAAAGAACTTCGGCTTCGGCTTCATGCGCCTTCCGATAAAGGACGGCGGGATCGATCTGGCACAGACGTCGGAAATGGTCGACGCATTTCTGGACGCGGGCTTCAATTATTTCGACACGGCTCACGGCTATCTGGGCGGAAAAAGAGAGACGGCGCTGAAGACCTGCCTTCACCAGCCGCTACTGCACGGACGGCTGTCCCAGGCACATTTCCATTCCGGATCTGTTTGCCATCATGAACACCAGGCAGCTTTACCATGACTGGAACGCGGACTATTATTACAGCGCCGTCCATACCGCCCCCGACCGGAAGGCCTCCGACTGTCTGGAATGCGGCAAATGCGAAGCGGTCTGTCCCCAACACCTGCCCATCCGCCAGCTTCTTAAGGACGTGGCAAAGGAGTTTGAGAAGAAATAAGGCTCCCCTTCCAGGGGAGCTGTCAGCGAAGCTGACTGAGGGGATTCGAACGTCGCAAATTTAGGAAGCACTCTGATATCTGCAACCCATCCCCCTCCGTCATTTGCTGCGCAAATGTCACCTCCCCTTACCGCGCGGGGCGCGGCAAGGGGAGGCTTTGGAAATCCGGCGAATTCGCACTGCTCGGCAAATTTTGAACGCAGAGCGTTTATACCGCTGGGGGCTTGCCGGGACGAACCCCCCGCTGCCCGCGGAAGAAACTGGTTTGCATTTTCTTTTTATTTCTGGTATGCTATTACATATCGCGCTGTGTACGCGGTATTTTTTACGTGAAGGGATGGATGCGCTGTGGGCGGAAATACGCTGGATATGACGAAGGGAAGCGCATGGAAACTGATTGTTCAGTTTGCCGTACCGGTTTTTCTCAGTCAGGTGTTCCAGCAGCTTTACAATACGGCGGACGCGCTGATTGTCGGCCGGTTTCTGGGGGATGAGGCGCTGGCTGCCGTCAGTGCGTCTGGCCCGCTGATCTTCCTGCTCATCAGCTTCTTTACCGGTCTGTCCATGGGCGCAGGCGTGACCATTTCCCGCTATTTCGGCGCCGGAGACTATGACCGCGTGTCCAGAGCCATCCATACGGACGTGATGCTGGGCCTGCTCAGCGGCGTCATTCTGACGGTTGTCGGCGTGTGGCTGACGCCGACGTTCCTGCGCTGGATGGGCACCGCACCGGAGGTTCTGCCGGACGCGATCGCATATTTCCGGTATTACTTCATCGGCGTTCTGGCCGTCGTCATGTACAACATGTGCAAGAGCATTATGAACGCCCTCGGTGACAGCAAGCGCCCGCTCTATTACCTCATCATTTCATCCCTGACCAATATCGTGCTCGACCTGCTGTTCATCGGTGCGTTCCATTGGGGCGTCTGGGCAGCTGCCGTCGCCACGACGATCTCGCAGGCCGTCAGCATGATTCTGTGCATGCTCCACCTGATGAAAAAGGGCACGATCTATCAGGTCGAGTTCAAAAAGCTGCACATCGACCGCGAAATGCTCGGCCAGATCATCCGCTACGGCCTGCCGTCCGGCGTACAGAACTCCGTCATCGGCTTTGCGAACGTCATTGTCCAATCCAACATCAATTCCTTCGGCAAGGTCGCCATGGCGGCCTACGGCGCATATTCCAAGCTCGAGGGCTTCGCGTTCCTGCCTGTGACGAGCTTTACCATGGCTCTGACGACCTTCGTCGGCCAGAATCTCGGCGCGGGACTGCACGACCGGGCGAAAAAAGGCTCGCGCTTCGGCATCATCGCCTCTGTCGTCATTGCGGAGATCATCGGCGTGACGATGTACCTGCTTGCGCCGCAACTCGTCGCGCTGTTCAGTCCCACGCCGGAGGTCGTCGAGCTCGGTACGCGCCAGATGCGCACGACGGCGCTGTTCTTCTGCCTGCTGGCATACTCCCACGCGATTGCGTCGATCTGCCGCGGCGCAGGCAAGGCCTTCGTGCCGATGGTCATCATGCTGCTGTTCTGGTGTGTGGTGCGTATCGCATATATCACCATCGTCATGGGCATCGTCCACGAGATCCAGTATATCTACATGGCCTACCCCATCACGTGGTCGCTCAGCTCCATCGTCTATTTCCTCTATTACCACTTCTCCGATTGGGTCCACGGCTTTGAGAAAAAGCCCGCAAGAACATAAAATTCAGCGGCTGCCGCAGTATGCGGCAGCCGCTGTTTCTTTTTATTTCCGTGCTTCCACAGGGATATACGGCTCTTTGATGAGCATCGCGCGGTAGGCCGGGCGCATGATGCGGTTGCCGGTGGCGAGCTCTTCGAGCCGGTGCGCGCACCAGCCCGCGATGCGGGCCGTGGCAAACAGCGGCGTGTACAGATCCTCCGGGATATCCAGCATGCTGTAGATGAGGCCCGAATAGAGGTCGACGTTCGCGCACATGGGGATCGACTGGTGCTTGCGCGTCATGATCTTCTCGATGCCGCGCGTCTCGACGCGCTCCATCAGCTCCAGATCCGGGAGCCGCCCCTTCGCGCTGGCAAGCGACGCGGCGTATTTTTTGATGACGACGGCGCGCGGGTCGGACATGGTATAGACCGCGTGGCCAAGGCCGTAGATCTTGCCGGAGCGGTCGCCCGCTTCGCCGTCGAGAATGCGGTCCAGATATGCATCCAGCGCCGCGTCGTCCGGCGCTTCGCCGACGTGCTCCCGGATATCGCGGAACATCTGCATGACCTTGGCGTTCGCGCCGCCGTGCAGCGGGCCCTTCAAGGAGCCCACCGCGCCCGCGATGGCGCTGTAGGTGTCGGTGCCGGACGAGGTCATGGCGCGGCAGACGAAGGTGGAGTTGTTGCTGGAATGCTCGGCGTGGAGGATGAGCATGAGGTCGAGCAGATGCGCCTCCTCCGGCGTATAGGCCGCGTCGGGGCGGATCATGCGCAGGATATTCTCGGCGACGGGCAGCTCGGGCTCCGGGTTGTGCAGGATGAGAGAGTCCCCGTCAAAATAGTGCCGCTTGGCGGCAAAGGCGTTCGCCGCGATGAGCGGAAAGCGCGCAATGAGGCCAATGGACTGCCGCAGCACGTTTTCAAGCGTAGTATCGTCCGCGCGGTCATCGTAGGAATAGAGGGCGAGGACGCTGCGGGCAAGCTGGTTCATGATGTTGCGGCTGGGGGCCTTGAGGATCATATCCTCGGTAAACCCGGCGGGCATGCTGCGCGCGCGGGCCATGACGTCGTTGAAGCGCTTCTGCTGCGCCTGCGTGGGAAGCGACCCGAGCAGCAGCAGATACGCGACCTCCTCATAGCCGAACGTGCCGCTCTGCTGGTGCGCCGCGACGATATCCTCAACGCTGATGCCGCGGTAATAGAGCTTGCCGGGCATGGGGACGCGCTCGCCGTCCATCATGTAATAGCCCTGTACACTGCCGACCTTGCTGACGCCGATCAGGACGCCCGTGCCGTCCGCGTTGCGCAGACCGCGCTTGATGCTCTGGTCTTCAAAGTAATGTGCAGGGATGGCGTACTGCTGCGCGATGTTTTCACTCAGATGGGCAATATCATTTTCAAGAAGCGTTGCCATTGCTCGGGACCTCCTGCGGATTTGTTATCTGTATTGTAGGAGATTTCAGTTTAAAATGCAAGAGTAATTATTCGATTATGCAGAATATTTTCTGAATTTCCTGAAATTCGCGCCTTGCTCGCAAATTCATGCAAGCGTAGCTAAAAAAACATGCATGTTTTAGTCCTGCTTTATCGCCGGCATCCAGCGGAAGCATTTGTAATAGATCACGAACAGCACCGACGTTGTGATCCACGTCGCGGGATAGCACAGCGCGATGGTCCAGTTGCTCAAATGCGGGAACGTCACGAAAAACAGCAGCGCCAGCCGCAGCAGGCACGTGCCGAACAGCGTCAGAACCGTCGGCATGACGCTCCGCCCGCAGCCGCGCATGGCGGAGGAGAACACCTCCACGCAGCAGAACGTCGGATAGAAAAACGCCAGCATGGTGATGATCCGGCTGCCCTCGGCCATGACGTTCGCGTCGTCGGTAAAGAACTGCACGGTCAGCCCGCGCGTCAGGAACATCAAAACGCTGAACAGCGCAGAAAAGCCGACGTGCATCTGCATGCCGGTACGGATGACGGAATAAATGCGGTCGATCTGCCGCGCGCCGTAGTTCTGTCCGGTGAAGGTCATGACGGTGATGCCGATGGCGTTGGAGACGGGCCAGTAAAACCCGTCGAGCTTCCAGTAGATCGACCAGGCTGCCGCCGTGTCCGTGCCGAGCAGATTGATGGCCTTCTGAATGATGACGTTTGCGGCGCTGTACATGATGCTGGCGAGCCCCGCGGGCAGGCCGATGGCCGTCATGCGGCGCAGCAGCGCGCCGTCAAGCCGCAGCTCCGGCACGTGCAGGCGGCAGTCGCCCGGGATGCGCAGCAGCACCCAGATCACGAGCCCCGCGCAGATGAGCTGCGACAGGCTGGTCGCCATGGCCGCACCCGCCGTCCCGAGGCCGAAAACAGCGACAAACAGAAGATCCAGCCCCGTGTTGGCCACTGCGCAGACAATGAGGAAATAGAGCGGCCGTTTCGAGTCACCCACCGCGCGCAGGATGCCCGCGCCCATATTATAGACCATGGAGGGGATCATGCCTGCAAAGTACCATTGCAGATAGACGACGGAATCGGTCAGCGTGTCGGCAGGCGGGTCGAGCAGGACGAGCACAGGCCGGGCCATGAGAATGCCCAGCGCCGTCATGACCGCGCCGATGACAACGGAGAACAAAATCGCCGTATGGACGGATTTCCGGACCATATCGCCCTCGCCCGCGCCGTAATGCTGCGAGACGACGACGCAGGCGCCCGAGGACAAACCGACGAAAAAGCCCACGACCAGATTGATGATGACCAGATCCGAGCCGCCGACGGCAGCCAGCGCCGTCTTGCCGACCAGACGGCCGAGCACGACGGCGTCGACCATGGAATACAGCTGCTGGAGAAGCGAGCCCAGCATGATCGGCAGGAAAAAGCGGGTCATATTTGAAAAAACAGGGCCGTGCAGCAGATCGGGGCCCCGGGAAACGGTCTTTGTCATGCGGACAAACCTCCCGAAAAAGAATCAGCCATATTAATTATAGTAACGGTTTCCCGAAAAAAAGCAAGAGGCCGCGGTTCTTAAATTTTTCTTGACGGCTTCGCTTTCGGACGCTATAATACCCACAGACCACAGACAATCGAACACAGGGGCGCTGGGCGACCGGCTGAGATTGCGTTTTCGCATGTCCCTTAAACCTGATCCGGGTAATGCCGGCGTAGGAAGCTGCTTCGTATATGAAAGTTCTATCGAGACGCTGCGTACTGCACGACACCAAAATCCGGTTGTGTGCGGTACTTTTTTATTTTCGGAGGGATTTTTATGAAAAAATCCAAGCTGACCCTTCGCTGCCTGTGCGAAGCGGCCATCATGATCGCGCTGGCACAGCTGCTCGGCTACATCAAGTTCTATGAGCTGCCGCAGGGCGGCGCGATTACGCTGTCGATGCTGCCGATCTTCCTGTTCTGCTCCCGCTGGGGCTTCGGGCCGGGTATGCTGGCCTCGTTCGCGTTCAGCCTGCTGCAGCTGTTCCTCGACGGCGCATACGCCTGGGTCTGGCAGTCTATTGTCGGCGACTATATCCTCGGCTTTACCGTGCTCGGCTTCGCGGGCCTGTTCAGCAAAAAGCGCTTCGGCTTTTTCTATGGCGCGCTGCTCGGCTGCGCGCTGCGCTTCCTCTGCTCGTACATCACGGGCGTGGTCGCGTGGGGCGAATACATGCCGGACGTGTTCTTCGGCATGACCATGACGACGCCGTGGTTCTATTCCGCGCTCTATAACGGCTTCTACATGCTCACGGACTGCATCCTTGTGCTGCTGATCGGCTGGTTCCTCTGGAAGCCGATGGGCAAGTACATCCGCGGCGACGACATCAAAAAGCTGCGCGGCGAATAACAGCTTTTCTGCAAAACCCGGCCCTCGCGGCCGGGTTTTTATTCGATAGAGGCGCTAGGCTATACTGTTTTTGATATACTTGATTATCACAAATTAAGTATCATGTATTTGATATGGCAAATATGACAATTCTGATATGGAAAATTCGTGCTATTTTCCACGTTCGCGGCGCGTCGGAAT
This sequence comes from Oscillospiraceae bacterium, assembly GCA_902796245.1. Lineage (GTDB taxonomy): Bacteria > Bacillota > Clostridia > Oscillospirales > Oscillospiraceae > CAG-170. The sequence continues at coordinate 7,304 of CADBOK010000084.1, forward strand.
GATTGACTTCCGGGGGCGTTCGTGGTAAACTTTTTTCGTAACCGATAAAACAATATCGATTACAGACATGGCGCCGGAACCTGCGCACGACTGGACACGCAGCGCCGAAAATACCAGGCAACGGGATAGTTAAGGCCCCGCGCCTGCAAGGAGGATACAATTATATGGCAATCGAATTCAAGGACGGCAAGTATGTAGACCCGAAGACCGGCCGCGTTACGCTCGACCCGACCGTGTACAAGGATTGGCAGATCGCAGAAGAAGCAGAAAAGAATCTGCCCCCCGTCGATTATTTCCGTGAGAAGCTCGGCCTGCTGCCCGAGGAGATCATCCCCTACGGCAAGACCCCGAAGATCGACTTCATCAAGGTCATGAACCGCCTGAAGGATAAGCCCGACGGCAAGTTCATCGAAGTCACCGCCATTACCCCGACTCCGTTCGGCGAAGGCAAGTCCACCGTTTCCCTGGGCCTCATCGAAGGTCTCGGCAAGCTGGGTCTGAACGTCGGCGGCGCGCTGCGTCAGCCCTCCGGCGGCCCGACCATGAACGTCAAGGGTACTGCGGCCGGCGGCGGCAACGCCCTTCTGATGCCGATGACCGAGTTCTCCCTCGGCCTGACCGGCGACATTAACGATATTATGAACGCGCACAACCTGGCGATGGTCGCCCTGAACGCGCGTATGCAGCATGAGCGCAACAACAACGACGAGTGGCTGGCCAAGAAGGGCCTCAAGCGCCTCGACATCGACCCGAAGCGCGTCGAGATGGGCTGGGTCATGGACTTCTGCGCGCAGGGCCTGCGCAACATCATCATCGGCATCGGCGGCCGTCTGGACGGCTACATGATGGAGTCCAAGTTCGGCATCGCCGTGGGC
>CADBOK010000085.1 GCA_902796245.1 Oscillospiraceae bacterium
CCTTCGGGGACGAGTTCGTCCGCGTCCTTCTCGAACCAGACGTTTGAGCCGAATTCGCCGAAGAGCTTCGAGATCTTGGCGATCGTTTCGTCGGTGCAGATGGGCTTGCCGCAGTCCTTGCAGTAGAACACGGGGATCGGCAGACCCCAGCGGCGCTGACGGGAGATGCACCAGTCGGCGCGTTCGCGGATCATGGCCTTCATGCGGTCAATGCCCCACGCGGGCAGCCACCGCACGTCGTCGCACGCGGCGCAGGCCGCGGCCTTGCACGACTCGACGGAGCAGAACCACTGCGGGGTCGCGCGGAAGATGATGGGCTTCTTGCAGCGCCAGCAGTGCGGATAGGAGTGGACGATCTGCTCGGAGGCGAACAGTGCGCCGCTTTCCTGCATGTCCTTGAGGATGACGGGGTTGGATTCCTCGACCAGCATGCCGGCATATTTGCCCGCATAGTCGGTATGGCGGCCCTGATCGTTCACGGGAACGACCATGTCCATGCCGTAGCGGCGGCAGGTCTGGTAGTCGTCGGCGCCGAAGCCCGGGGCGGTGTGGACGCAGCCGGTGCCGGAGTCCATGGTAACGTAGTCGGCCAGGACGAGGCGGGAGGTCTTCGGCAGGAACGGATGGTTTGCCAGCATGTTCTCAAAGAACGCGCCCTCGTGCCGGGAAACGACGGTATAGTCCTCCACGCCGCCAACCTTCATGACCTTCTCCATGAGCGCTTCGGCAACGAGATACTGCTCGCCGTTCTGGTTATTGCGGACGATGACGTAGCTCTCGACCGGGTTCAGCGCGATGGCGAGGTTGCCGGGCAGCGTCCAGATCGTGGTCGTCCAGATGACGAACGAGAGGTTCTTCTTTTCCTCATCAGTCAGCTTGCCCTGATCGTCGTGCAGGGGGAACTTAACATAGACGGTGGTGCAGGGATCGTCCTGATATTCGATCTCGGCCTCGGCCAGCGCTGTCTCGTCGTGATAGCACCAGTAGACGGGCTTCAGGCCCTTATAGATGTAGCCCTTTTTGTACATTGCGCCGAAGACCTTGACCTCCTCGGCCTCAAAGCTCGGAGCCATGGTCTTATACGGATGCTCCCAGTCGGCCACGACGCCGAGGCGTTTGAAGCCCTCCATCTGCACGTCGATATAGTGCTGCGCAAAGTCATGGCAGGCGGAGCGGAACTCCGGAATGGGCATGGCCTTGTGGTTGAGCTTGTTCTTTTTGATAATGGCGGACTCAATGGGCATGCCGTGGTTGTCCCAGCCGGGGATGTACGGGGTATAATACCCGCGCATGGCGGCCGAGCGGATCATGAAATCCTTGATGCACTTGTTGAGCGCGTGGCCCATGTGCAGCGCGCCGTTGGAGAACGGAGGGCCGTCGTGCAGGGCGAAGAGGGGCTTTCCCTCGTTCTTTTTGAGCAGCTCGTTGTAAAGATCGAGCGTCTGCCAGTTTTTCAGCATATCCGGCTCGCGCATCGGCAGGCCGCCGCGCATCGGGAAGCCCGACTTGTTCATGTTCAGCGTCTGTTTGTATTCCATAATTCCTCCTGTAAAAACAAAGCGCCCCGAGCCTTGGCTCAGGGCGATAAATGACCGCGGTACCACCTGAATTCCCGCGCATCCAAAACGCGCGGACACTCGTCTTCTGTAACGGGAAGTCCCGTCCGGGCTTACTCTTTCGTTCGGCCCGGCTGCTCCAAGGGGATCTTCGGGGGCTCTTTGCCGCTGCCTTACACCGTCCGGCAGCTCTCTTCGCGCGTCAAAACCCCGTACTTGTCCTTTTCATCGCATATACCAGCTACAGTGTACCCATTTTTTCCGTGCTTGTCAAGGAAACTCCCCGCAAAAATTCAAAAATTGTTTCAATTTGAACCGCGCTGTCCAGATTGCAAACCGCGTGCGCGTGTGGTATGCTTAGTGGACACCAACAATATGGGAGGCAATGACACACATGGACGACAACACCAATCTGACGCCGGAGCAGACCGACATGCAGAACGGCGCGGAAGTTTCCTTTACCATCACCGGCGAAGACGCCGAAGCGCAGGAGGCGCTGAACGCAAAAAAGCCGGGGAAGAAAAAATCTCCCCTGCCGTGGATTATCGGCGGCGCAGCCGTTGTGATCGCCGCGGCGCTCGTGCTGATTCTCGCGCTGAAGCCGAAAACGGTCAGCCCGGATGCTGAGCAGCCCGGCGATGCAGCGATTTCCGAGACTACCGATACCCCAGACGGCACCGACAGCACCCAGCCTGACGACCAGACTCCTGCGGAAGACGACCAGACACAGACCGGCGAAGAGACGGACGGCGAGCAGACCGAGCCTGCGGGCAACGGCGTGAGCTACACCATAAGCGCGGACGAGCTGACCGAGGACGTTCTGAACCGCGAGATCGCCGTGTGCGGCGACGACCATCTGACGAACCGCGAGCTTCCGTATTACTACTGGCAGCAGTATTATTCCCTCATGAACAACTACGGCAGCTACGCCTCGTATTTTATCGATGCCAGCACACCGTTTGACCAGCAGATGTGCATGTTCGACAACACGCTCACCTGGCAGCAGTATTTCCTGCAGGCAGCCATCATGAATTACGAAAACGTCTCCGCCGTCTGGCAGGACGCCCGGCTCAACGGCTTCCAGCTGAGCCAGGAGGACCAGGACTATCTGGACGATCTCGGCAATCAGATCACGCTGGCCGCCGCAAACTCCGGCTTCGGCAGCGCCGACGAATATCTCCAGACCGCCTACGGCCCGGCCGCCACGATGACCTCCTACCGCGACTTTGTCGAGCGGCAGATCACCGCCTCTGCCTATCTGCAGGCGTGTGTCGACGAGAAGACCTACACGGAAGACGACATCAGCAGATATTATGACGACAACGCCGAGAGCTACGCCGAAAACGGCATTGAAAAGTCCGACGTGAAGATGGTAAACGTGCGCCACATCCTCATCCAGCCGGAGGGCAAGAACGACGACGGCACTTACACCGACGAAGCGTGGGCCGAGGCCGAGAAGAAGGCAAACGAGCTGCTGACCGAGTGGAAAAACGGCGAGCACACGGAGGATTCCTTCGCGTTCATGGCCGCGGAAAGCTCTACCGATTCCGGCAGCGCGACGAACGGCGGACTGTACGAGGATATCTATCCCGGCCAGATGGTCGATGCGTTCGACGCATGGTGCTTTGACGCGGCCCGCAAGCCCGGCGACACCGGCATCGTCAAGACCGAGTACGGCTATCACATCATGTATTTCGTCTCCACGGGCGAGCATGCGTACTGGTATGCATGTGCGGAGAGCGACTATCTGAACGAGCTCTCCGTGAGCGTCCTGCAGGAGCTCTCCGCGAAGTTCACGTCCGAGGATACCGAGCAGAACGCGGCCATCGTCGACGTCATGCAGCAGGACTGACAGCCTGCCCGGAGGATCCCCACGCATGAAACGCTTACTGTTTTTCATCAATCCGAACGCGGGCCACGCCGAAATCCGCAGCTCGCTTATGGACGTGCTGCAGATCTTCTGCAAGGCCGGGTACGCGCCCACGATCCACATGACCTCCGGCCCGCGCGATATCACCCGGCAGATCGCCGAGCGCGGGCCGCAGTATGATCTGCTCGTCTGCGCGGGCGGCGACGGGACGCTCAACGAGGCCGTGTCCGGCCTCATGGCGCTGCCGTATGACAAGCGGCCCCCGCTGGGCTATATCCCCGGCGGCACGGTCAACGACGTGGCCTCTACGCTGGGCCTGTCCAAGGATCCCATCCGCGCCGCGCAGGAGATCGTGACGGGCCGGCTGTACCCGCTGGACATCGGCTCGTTCGGGCCGGACCGGTTCTTTACCTACGTCGCCGCCTTCGGCATCTTTACGGACGTGCCGTATGAGACGCCGCAGGAGGACAAGCGCATCTGGGGCCCTCTCGCGTACATCATGAACGGCGCAGGCGCGCTCGGGCGGCTGAAGCCCACGCATGTGCGCGTCTATTACGAGGGCCGGAAGGAGGAGGCCGACGTGCTCGTCGGCCTCGTGACCAGCACGACCTCCGTCGGCGGCTTCAAGGCCACGAAGGATCTCGGCATCTCACTCAACGACGGTCTGTATGAGATGATCCTCGTGCGCGCGACGAAAACCCTCGCGGAGTTCAATCTGGCCGCGACGCGCGCGCTGCGTCTGGACTTCGACAACAACTCGTTCATCTCCGCGCAGACCGGCGCGCTGCGCTTTGAGTTTGACGAGCCGGTTTCGTGGACGGTCGACGGCGAATTCGGCGGCAGCGTCACCGAGGTCGAGATCCACAACGAGCACCGCGCGATCGACATCGTAGTTCCGTAAGGGAGGCGGCAGCATGCAGCTTCGATTTGCAGACGAGCGCGACACGGCGGCTTGTCTTGCCATTTACGCACAGTATATCGACACCTCTATCACGTTCGAGACGGCGCTGCCGTCCGAGGCGGAATTTGCCGGGCGCATCCGCAGCTACGGCGCGGTCTACCCGTGGCTGGTCGCGGAGGAGGACGGCGAAATTCTCGCCTACGCCTATGCCCACCGCGCGCAGGAGCGCGCGGCTTATGACTGGAACGCGGAGCTTTCCGTCTACGTTTCGAAAAACGCGGCGGGAAGGGGTCTCGGCACGAGGCTCTACCGGGCGCTTCTGGCGCTGCTCAAAGAGCAGGGCGTCCGCACGGCCTACGGCGTCGTGACCATGCCGAACGACGCGAGCGCCGCCCTGCACCGGAAGCTGGGCTTCCGGCAGCTCGGGGTCTATCACAGCACCGGCTACAAAAACGGCAGCTGGCGCGACGTGGTCTGGTTTGAAAAGCACATCGGCTCGTTTGACGGCGCGCCGGAACCGCTGCGCCCCATCGGGCAGATCGCGGACCGCGAAGCGGTTTTGCGGGCATACAGCGAATAACGGCACACGGCCCATGGATGCAGCCGCATCCATGGGCCGTCTTTTATTCGTTCAGCGGCATGACGCCAAGCTGGACATCGGCGATGGAGGCGAAGCCGTACAGATCGCCCGCTCGGACAGTGTACCAGCCGTTGAAATCCCCGAGCACCGTGACCGCCGTTCCGTTCGGAATCTGTGCCAGAACCTCCGCGTCCGTCTGCGGGTACGAGCGCAGCGCCATATACCCGTTTTCCCCCGCGGCCTCGGCGTCAAATTCGTCGCCGGGTGTCAGGAACGGGACGCCGAAATACTCCGTCACGCCGAGGGCCAGCACCCGCGCGATCTCGTCCAGATTGCCCGTCAGCCAGTTTGCGTCCTCCGTGTTGTCGTGGTATCCGAGCTCGGCCAGAACGGCCGGGGCCCGCGTCCGGCGCAGCTCGCCGATGACCGTCGATGAGCGCGCCTGCACCCGGTCCGGGAGCGGATAGACGGGCCTGATGTCGTCGACGAGAATGTTCGCCATGCGAAGCCCCGCCTCGCTCGTCGGATAATAATAAATATCGACGCCGCGCAGCCGTCCGGACAGCGCCTGCGGCGCGGCGTTCGAGTGCAGCGCCAGATGGAAATCCTGCCGGGATGCGTTGGAGTCGCGGATGGACTGCGCGGCGCTGCCGTCCGGATCGTTGCGTGTGACGGTGATGCCGCTCGCGTGCAGATACGGCATCATTTCATCGGCCAGCGCATTCATCCAGTATCGCTCGTCGCCGGTCGTGATGTAGGGATTAAAATACTGTGTGGACGGACTTAAGAATAAAAATGGCATATGCCGGTTCCTGCCTTCCCTGATTTACTGGCATATTCTATGCGGACGCCGATTTTTTGTTTACAGTCCGCCGAGTTTGTGATACCATATCCCTTGGACAAGAAGGAGTTTGACGCTATGCAGTATATTATTCTGGATATGGAGTGGAACCAGCCGTGGCCGGGGTCATACAGCGCGAAAAAGGCGCTGCCGTCTCCGATGCGCGGCGAGATCGTGCAGATCGGCGCCGTGCGCATGACGCAGGAGCAGCAGGTCGCGGACGAGTTCCAGATCCTCATCCGGCCCAAATATTTTAAGAAAATGAACCACAAGGTCGCCTCGCTCACCGGCATCCGCGACAGTCTGCTGCGTGAAAAGGGCGTGAGCTTTCCGGAGGCCGCGGCGCAGTTTGAAGCCTGGTGCGGCGAAGACTGCGTGTTTTTGACGTGGGGCTTCGACGATATCACGATCCTGCGGGAGAATCTTGCGGTGTTCGGACTCGAGAGCGGATGGACGGCGCGCTGGTACAACGCGCAGCTGATCTTCAACGCGCAGACCGACGGCTCCGGCGCGCAGAAGGCGCTCTCGACCGCGATGCAGATGATGGACATTGCTCCCTCCCGCGCCGCGCATGACGCGCTGGGCGACGCCTATCACACGGCGCTCGTCTGTCAGAGGCTGCGTCTTGCGGACGGCATCGCCGCGTATGAAGCCGCTGTGCAGGCGCACGAAAACGGTTTCCACGGCGCGGAGCTGCCCGGCTGCGTGCAGCGGGCCGTGTTCCACGGCTATGCCGACAAGACTGCCGCGCTGGGCGCGATGAGCGGCAGAGAAAACCGCTGCCCCGTCTGCGGCGGACAGATGACGGCCGGAAAATGGTACACGCAGCAGGGGCGGCGGTATCTGACCCGCGCCAGCTGCGAGACGGACGGCGAGTTTTACATCCGCGTCCGGCTCGTGCAGGAGGACGGCGCGCTGCGCGTCAGCCGTCTGGTCTACGAGCCGACCGAGCAGGTCGCAAAGAGCTACGCCGCGCTCAGCCAGAAGCCCCGCCCGCGCCGCGCCCGCCGCCGCAGGCCCGCCCGCGTCAAGGCAAAGCCCGCGGAACCGAAAAATGGATAACACGAGGGAAGGCCATGCGGTCTTCCCTCGAACCTGTATATACGAAATCGAAAGCGCTCCAGCCCTGCGCCATACGCTCTGATCTGCCCGGCGCGCGGAAATGCGCGCAGATTTACAATTTTTTACTGGTCTGATAAAATAGGGATGGTTCATTTGAACCCCAAGGGCACCAAAACAGCGACGGGCGGTTTTCTCCGGAATCCTCTGTAAAGGGGGGCCAATGCCGATCACATTGACTTTCCATATCTTTGGATTGACCATTACGGTCCGCATTAACGGGCGAAACCGCCACTCTGGCAAGTGACGGTTTCATGATACTTTTCATCTGATCGTTGTAACCGGGGACGACCGCTTGTCGAGGCGCCCTTGGTTATTTTTATTATATCAGACACTTTTAACTTGTCAAGCGGGCAGTGCTGCGGCTTCTTTTCGGTTCCACATATCAAAGCGCCCTTCGGAAGAAGGGCGCTTTGTGGATATCTTACAGATGAATCGCAGTGCCGGTCTTGCCTTCGATGCCGTCCTTGGCTTTTTCCAGGAGGGTGATGAGGGCGGTGCGGCCGGGCTTGGACTCGGCAAACTTGACAGCTGCTTCGACCTTCGGCAGCATGGAGCCGGGGGCAAACTGGCCTTCGGCCATGTACTTGCGGGCTTCTTCGGGGGTCAGCTCGTCCAGATTCTTCTGGTCGGGCTTGCCGAAGTTGATGGCGACCTTCTCGACAGCCG
>CADBOK010000086.1 GCA_902796245.1 Oscillospiraceae bacterium
CCCATTGGGAAGTCACGAATTCGCCGAAGATTCCCGTAAAGTACGGTGCATTCTGCCGGGTCGATGTGTACCGGCAAGCGGCAGACCTACATCCGTAACGCTCCTACGTCGCGAACGGCTGTGACCGGCATCGACCCCTACAATGAGATTTGGCAGTGCATCCGGATCCGCCGAAAGGCTTTTGCTTTTTGTCGCTGCCTGCTGCGACTTCTCAGTCGGCTTCGCTGACAGCTCCCCTTTCAGGGGAGCCTTTGGGTGTGCGTAATTTTGAGCTGTTACAAATTCCGCGGGAAAGATCCAAGAAAACCGAAGCGGTTTTCTTGGTCGGTTCAAGGAGGTCCGGAGGAAAATCGAAATCCCTCCGGGCTCGTTTTCTTTTGGAGAAGCAAAAGAAAATGCTGAGGGCAGTCGCAAATTTCTAATATGAGTTCTTACATGAACAAATCAGTCGGCTTAGCCGTCTTATGCCGGCTCCTCCGGCTGCCAGAAGATGCGGAAGGCGGTGGGCAGGGCGATGTCCTGCCGGAAGCGCGCGCTGTCTGCCCACACAAACTCTCCCACCGGGGCTGATACGCGGATATCATAGCAGCGCATGCGCCACTCGACGTGCGTGAAAATATGCGTCCGCTCGCGCGTGCGCGTCAGCTCCTCCGGCGCGAGGCCCCAGCGCTCGAGCAGCGCAAGCGCCTGCTGCGCGTCCAGCGTGCCTTCCACGTTCGGAAGCTCCCACAGCCCGGCGAGCAGGCCCGTTTCCGGCCGCCTGCGCACGGCATACTGCCCGCCGCATTGGAGAAAGAAGACGGTCTTCTCTTCGATGCGGCGGGGCTTTTTCGCCTCCTTGACGGGGAGCGCGGCCCATGCGCCGCTTTCTCCGGCACGGCAGATCTCCCGCAGCGGGCAGGCATCGCACTTCGGCGCGCCGTTCGGCACGCACACGCAGGCCCCCAGCTCCATGAGCGCCTGCGTCAGCTCACTTCGCCTGCCGGGATTCGCGGTATAGACCGGCCGCAGCGCAGCTTCATACTGCTTTTTGACAGCTGTCTGCGTGACCGGGGCTGTATCCTCCGTCACACGCGCGAGTACGCGCAGCACGTTTCCGTCGACCGCGGGCGTGGGCGCGTCAAAGCAGATGGACGCGACCGCGCCCGCCGTATAATCGCCCACGCCCGGAAGCGCCCGGATGGCGGCATATTCGCGCGGGAACAGGCCGCCGTGCTGCGTCATGATGACGCGGGCCGCCTTTTGCAGATTGCGCACGCGGGAATAATAGCCCAGCCCCTCCCACAGCTTTGTCAGGCGGTTCTCCTCACAGGCTGCAAGCGCGGCGATATTAGGCAGCTCTGACAAGAAGCGCGCGTAATAGCCCTTTACGGCCTCCACGCGCGTCTGCTGGAGCATGATCTCCGACAGCCAGACGTGATACGGCTCGCGGTCCTGCCGCCACGGCAGCGCGCGGTGCCCCGCCGCATACCAGCCGAGCAGCCGCCCGGCAAGTGAATCCGGAAGCTGCATTGCAGTCACTCCCCCCTCTTTGATCTGCTTCTTTGCGCAGAATTTCCAACGCACTCGTAGGGGCGGACGACTCTGTCCGCCCGCAGAATGCAGTGATTTTCCGAAAATCTGCAGAAAATTCGAAACATTTTTGGGCCGACAGAGTCGTCGGCCCCTACACAGACCGACAAAAACCGCCGGAGGGTCTTCCTCCGGCGGTTTCGGGTTCTTAATAGCCGGGCTTGCCGAGCAGGTGGAACATGTTCTTCTTGTAGGCCTCGACGCCGGGCTGGTTGAAGGGGTTGACACCCTCCATGTAGCCGGACACGCCGCAGGCGAATTCGAAGAAGTAGATGAGCGCGCCGAGCGCTTCCTCGCCGATCTCCGGCAGGCGGATCTCGGTGACGGGGACGCCGCCGGAAATGTGCGCGGCCTTGGTGGCCTGCATGGCCTTTTCGTTGATATAGCTCATCTCGCGGCCCGCCAGATAGTTGAGGCCGTCCAGATTTTCCTCGTCGGACGGAACGGCGACGGACGTTCTGGCCCTGTCAAAGAAGATGACCGTCTCCTGCAGCATGCGCACGCCGTCCTGGATATACTGGCCCATGGAGTGCAGATCGGGCGTCAGATCGACGGAGGCCGGGAAAATGCCCTTGCCGTCCTTGCCCTCGGACTCGCCGTAGAGCTGCTTCCACCATTCGGCCATGAAGCGGAACGCGGACTCGTAGGCGGCCAGAATTTCAATATTCTTGCCGTCCGCGTACAGCGCCTGACGGCTCATGGCATACTGCGCGGCAGCGCTCTCCACGCCCTTTTTGAGCGTTTCTTCGCGCTCGGCCTGCGCACCGTGCATCAGCTTTTCGATGTCGATGCCGCAGCAGGCGATGGGCAGCAGACCGACCGCCGTCAGAACGGAATACCGGCCGCCGACATTGTCGGGCACGACGAAGCTCTCATAGCCCTCGCGGGACGCGAGCGTCTTGAGTGCGCCGCGCGCCTTGTCCGTCGTGGCGTAGATGCGGCTCTTCGCGCCCTGGGCGCCGTATTTCTTCTCGAGCGCCGCCTTGAAAATACGGAAGGCGATGGCGGGCTCGGTCGTCGTGCCGGACTTGGAGATGACGTTCACGGAGAAATCACGGTCGCCGATCATGGCGAGGATCTCCGTCACGGCGTCGGAGGAAATGCCGTTGCCGGCAAAATAGATGTCCGGGGTGCTCTTGGGCAGGGCATTGTAGTTCGGGCTCTTCAGAAGCTCGACCACGGCGCGCGCGCCGAGATAGCTGCCGCCGATGCCGATGACGACAAGCGCCTTGGAATCGGACTGGATCTTCTTCGCGGCCTTCTGGATGCGGGCGAACTCTTCCTTGTCGTAGTTTACCGGAAGGTCGACCCAGCCGATGAAGTCGTTGCCCGCGCCGGTGCCGTTTACCAGCGTGTCGAACGCGGCCTGCGCCGCGGCCTTGTCCGGCTGCTTGGCATAGAACTGCTTTGCGCCTTCAAAATTGATGCTTACCATAGATTCATCGCTCCTTTTATGATGAGAAAATGACAAAAACCAGTATGCGCCGTTACAGCGCCGCGTCGCGCGCAAGAAGCGCCGCGCCGATCATTCCGGCCTCGTTTCCGAGCACAGCGGGAACGAGCTTGCCGCGCGTGGAGTAGAAGCACTTTTTGCTGACCTTGTCCTGCAGGGGGTCAAACAGGAACGGGCCCGCCGCGCTGAGGCCCCCGCCGAGGGCAAGGACCTCCGGGTCAAGAATGTTGTAGATCGATGCGCAGGCGGAGCTCAGGTGCTCGATATAGCTGTCGAAGACGGCTGTCGCGGCAGGGTCGCCCGCCTTGGCGCAGTCGGTGACGAGCTTGGGCGTGATCTTTGCCGGGTCGCTGCCGGTTTTTTCGGCCAGCATGCTCTCCGGGTGCGCCTGCATGGCGCGGCGGCCCTCCCGCGTGAGCGCGGACGCGGCGCAGTAGGCCTCCATGCAGCCGTGATTGCCGCAGGTGCAGGGCTCACCGCCGTCGACCAGATAGGCGTGGCCCAGCTCGACGCCGTGGTTCATGCCGCCGTTGAACATTTTGCCGTTCAGGATGATGCCGCCGCCGAGCCCCGTGCCGAGCGTCAGCAGGACGCCCGTTTTGCAGCCGGTGAACGCGCCCTTGTAAAGCTCGGCCAGCGCCGCGCCGTTGGCGTCGTTTGCGATGTAGACGGGGATGCCGGGAAACTGCTCCTGCAGCAGCTTCCGCAGCGGGACCTTGTGGAAGTCCAGATTGTGCGCGTCGAGGACCGTTTCGCCGCTCGCGTCGATGCTGCCGGGGACGACCGCGCCGAGAGAAGCTACGTCGGAAAGCGATGCGCTCTGCGCTTCCAGCAGAGAAACGACCGCCGCACGGATTTTTTTTGCCATGTCCGCCGCCGTCGTGTGCGGGAAGGGGATGGATGCTTCCGCGGTCAGCTCCAGAGCCTCGTCCAGCAGGCCGATTTTGATGTTGGTCCCGCCGATGTCAATGCCGATCTGATACATGTGCAGTGCCTCTTTTCTTTATTCTTCGTCTTTCAGACCCAATAGCTTCATGAAATTTCCGTACAGGATCTTCTGCTGGTCGCGCTCGTCCAGACCGAGGGCAAGGAACCTGTCCAGCTCCTCCTTCGGACTCCACATGGGGAAATCCGTGCCGAAAATCAGCCGGTCGGGGCCGATTGCGTCAATGAAGCGCAGAACCATATCCCGGTCAATCATAGCGAGCGTGGAGGACGTGTCGTACAGAACGCTTTCCGGCTGCAGATGCGCCAGCGACCGCGGCCAGCTGCGCCAGCCGCCGAAGTGCGCGGCCACGGCGCGAAGCTCCGGCACGCGCCGCAGCAGATTCGTCAGCCGCTCGGGCGAGGAAAAATCGTACCGGTCGTCGCCCATATGGAACAGAACCGGAAGATTGCGCCGGGCAATGGCCCTATAGGTGTCGATGCCGCGCTCGTCGTCGATGGCGAGCTTCTGAAAATCCGGGTGGATCTTGATTCCGCGCAGGCCGAGCGCCAGCATGCGGTCAAGCTCCTCTTCAAAGCCGTCCATGCCGGGGTAGATTGTGCCGAAGGCGACATAGCCGTCGTGTCCCCGGACGGCCTCGGCCAGAAACGTGTTGGCGTTTTGGACCTGGCTGGCATTTGTCGCGGAATTGGAGACGGCGCAGCGGGTGATGCCCGCGAGCTTATCCTCCGCGCACAGGCGCGGCATGTCGGCCTCGCGCCCGATGGAAACGCCGTAGAAGCTGCCGATGGAATGCGACGCTTTTTCCGCCAGCTTTTCCGGGAAAATATGCGCGTGGATGTCTGCGATCTTCATGAAAAATCCTCTTTTATTCTGTACGGAGATTTATCCGCTATGCAGCGGATTTTGCATTGATTTTCGGCGAATCCGCAGGCATTTGCGTGTTTGGATGTAGGGGGCGATGCCCACATCGCCCCGGCAGGATGCGCCGATTTTTATGGGAATCTGTAGCGAATTCGCAACTTCCCAGCGGGCCGATGTGTACCGGCAAGCGGCAGACCCACATCCGTAACGCTCCTTCGTCGCGAACGGCTGTGACCGGCATCGGCCCCTGCAGCGTGCATGCAAATCAGCAGCTGCCCATAATATGTGGAGACCCCATTCCAATTAAAGTTTATCACACTTTTTTCCTGCATACAAGTAGCAGAAAAACCGGAATCCGCGCGGGATTCCGGTAAATTTTTGTCGCTTTCTCAGGCGGCGCGGTTCCGCAGCGCGAAGGACACGGCAAAGTACACGGCCAGCAGCAGCGCGATCGTCGCGCCGGCCGAGCAGCCGAGCCAGTATGCCGCGCACAGCCCCAGAAGGCCGCACAAAAGCGCGGACAGGACAGACAGCAGATGATACTGCCGCAGGTTCCGCGCCAGATTGCGCGAGGCCGCCGCCGGGAGCACGAGCAGCGAATTGATGACCATCAGCCCGACCCAGCTCATGGCCAGCGTCACGACGATGGCGATGGCGACAGTAAAGAGCGTTTCGTTGCGCTTCGTCGCGATACCGCGCGAGGAAGCCAGCTGCGGATGCACCGCCGTCAGCACCAGATGATTCGCTCCGAACCCCCAAAGAAGCACGACTGCCAGCAGGACCAGCGCCAGCAGGCCGATCTCCTGCGGGGAGACGGAGAGAATGTCGCCGATGAGATAGCGGTTGAATTTCGTAAAGCTCCGCCCGCCGAGCGTCACGATGAAAATACCCAGCGCAACGGCGGTGGAGGAAAAGACGCCAATGATGGTGTCTGCCGACTGGCTCGTCCGGCTGCGGACGAAGGAAAACAGCAGCGCGAACAGAACGGACAGCCCAACCGCAAAATAGATCGGCTGCACCGCGCCGCAGAGCACGCCGATGGCGATGCCCGTAAAGCCGGAATGGCCCAGCGCGTCGGAGAAAAAGCTCATTTTTCCCGTCACGATCATCGTGGACAGAAGCCCGAACAGCGGGCCCAGCAGCAAAACGGCCAGCAGCGCGTTTTTCATGAAGTCCATTTCGAACATGCGGATGCCGAGCGCGTTCAAAAACGCATACCAGACGCTCATGCCTGCGTGCCTCCTCCCATGTGGAATGCCTGCGCGAATTCCTCCGAGTTCAAAACGTCCAGCGGCGTGCCGCGCCGGAGGATCTTTCCCTGCAGCAGCACGACCTGATCGCAGTACTGCTCGAGCATGGTAAAATCGTGCGTCGTCATGAGGATCGACAGGTCGAATTTTTTCCGGATCTCGTCGAGCATGTCCATAAGCAGACTCATGCCCTCGACGTCCACGCCCGAAAGCGGCTCGTCGAGAATGAGAATGTTCGGCATGGGCTCAAGCGCCAGCGCCAGCAGAACACGCTGCAGCTCGCCGCCCGAGAGCGTGCCGATGCGCTTGTCAATGAGCGCTTCACCGTGGACATTCGCAAGGCAGTCCAGCACCTTTTCCCGCATGGCCTTTGTCGGGCGCAGGAACGCGGGGCGCTTGAAAATGCAGCAGGTAAAAAGATCCATCACGCTCACGGGGTCGCCCCGGTCAAAGGCCGGGCTCTGCGGCACGTAGCCGATGCGGAGCTTCGCCTCCTTGCCGGAGGCTTCGTGGAAGGTGATCTTCCCTTCATATTCCCGCTGACCCAGAATCGCACGGATGAGCGTGGACTTGCCCGCGCCGTTCGGCCCGATGAGCGCAACCATCTGGCCGCAGTGCATATGCAGGTCGATGTTATCCAGAATTGTCTCGCCGCCGATATGGACGGACAGATGCTCGATCTTCAGACAGCAGGCGTGCTCACAGTCGCCTGTGTGCGGGTGCAGATGTGGAATCATGAAAGCGCCTCCCGGATGGTGTCGATGTTGTGGCAGATCGCGTCCGTGCAGCCGCCTGCTCCGCCGTCCATGCCCATTGTGAGGGCGAACAGCCTGGCCCCGGTCTGCTTTGCAACCGTCCCGGCGGTCTGCTGCTCGCCGTTTTCCTCGCAGAAGACGGCGGGGATGCGTTCGTCCTCGACCAGCCGGACGACGGACTCAATTTCCTTTGCCGACGGCTCGCTGCCCTCTTCAATTTCCATTGCGGCTGCAATTGTAAGGCCGAACGCGCGGGCAAAATAGGAAAAGCCGTCGTGGAACGTCACAAGTGCGCGGCAGGAAAGATCCTTCAGTGCGTCCTTGCCGTAGATCTGCGCAGCCTCGTATTCCGCCGTGACGGCAGACAGGTTCTGTTCGATCAGGGCCTGTTTGTCCGGATAGAGTTCTGCAAGCCCGGCGGCGATATTTCTGCACATTTGAACGCAGTTCATGGGATCGAGCCAGATGTGCGGGTCTTCGCCGTCCTCACCGGGGAGCGTTTCCACGCCGCTTGACGCCGTGATGGTGTGCTTCGCCGTGCGCAGAGCGTCGGCCATAAAGTCCTCCAGCCCGAGGCCGTTCAGCACGACCACGTCGGCCTGTCCGAGCTTTTCCATCTGCGAAACGGTCAGCGTATAGTCGTGCAGGCACGAGACGCTTTCCGTCACGACCAGCCCGCAGCTTAGCCCCGTGCCCTCCAGAAGCGCCGCCGTCATGGCCCGGACCGGCGCGGTGGACGCCAGTACGTCATAGCGCTCTGTCTTCCGCGCCGCGCAGCCGGAGAGCGCCCCGCACAGCAGGGCCAGCGCCAGAAGTCCCGCGAAAAGCCGTTTTTTCCAATCCATCATTATAATATAGTCCCTTCAAACTCACTTTGCTTTTATTATAGCGGAGCTGTCAAGTGACCCGAAAACTCCCTTTTTATCACAGCATGCCCGTTTTTGTGCAGAACGACGAAGACAATTGTCCGTGCTGCGTGAAATTTTTTCAAAAAACAAGCAATTAGGGCTTGCTTTTTACACTTTACTTCGCTATAATGTCGACTATAAGTTCATGAACACTTGTCTATCGTACATGGACAGAAGGAGGAAAAATTCTATGAAAAAGATCATCGCGCTGCTTCTGGCTGCCGTCATGGTCATGTGCCTGTTCGCAGGCTGCGCGTCCAGCGGCTCCAAGGTTATCAAGATCGGCGTGTTTGAGCCGCAGTCCGGCGACAACGGCGCGGGCGGCAAGCAGGAGGTTCTGGGCATCCAGTACGCCAACTCCGTCAAGCCGACCGTCACCATTAACGGCGAAGAATACAAGATCGAGCTCGACATTCAGGACAACCAGTCCTCGACCGACAAGGCCGTCTCCGCTGCCCAGCAGCTGGTCGCCGATAAGGTCTCCGTCGTCCTCGGCTCCTACGGCTCCGGCGTCTCCA
>CADBOK010000087.1 GCA_902796245.1 Oscillospiraceae bacterium
CCCATCCTCCTCCAGGCCTATCCCGACGAAATCGGCAAGATGGACTTCGCGCACCGCCGCGACGCCTACTGCGGCAAGTTCTCCGTCACGGACGTGTTCTGTCAGTATAACGTCCCGTTCACGGTGCTCAAGCCCCATGTCGTCCATCCGCTGAGTGCCAAGTTCCAGGAGAATCTGCGCGACTTTGCCGCCATCTGCCGCGTCGTGAACGGTATGAAGCGCTTCAACCTCGGCTGCATCGGCGCGCGCACCACCGCGTTCAAGACCGTCCGCTTTGACGAGGTCGCGATGCAGAAAAACGGCATTAACGTCGAGTCCTTCGACCTCTCCGAAGTCTTTGAAAAGGTCCGCGCCAAGGCGGACGACGACGCGGTCGTGCTGGCCAAGCTCGAGCGCCTGAAGAACTACACCGACTTCTCGCTTGTCCCGGCCTCCAACGCCCTGACGCTGGCGAAGGTCTCCGTCGTGCTCGACGAGTACATCGAAGAATACCATCTGGACGCACTGGCGCTGCGCTGCTGGAACGAGATGGAGACGTATCTGCGCATCTGCCCGTGCGTGCTGCTCTCCGAACTGAACGACCGCGGCATCGTCGCGTCCTGCGAGATCGATATGTGCTCCGCGATTTCCATGCGCGCCATGAGCCTTGCTTCCGAAGGCCCGGCTGCCGTGCTTGACTGGAACAACAACTACGGCGACGACGAGGACAAGATCATCCTGTTCCACTGCGGCCCGGTCGCCCAGAGCCTGATGGCCGGCAAGGGCACCGTCACCGAGCACAAGATGTTCGCCAAGAACGATCCGGGTTCCGGCTGGGGCTGCAACGAGGGCCGCATCAAGCCCATGCCCATCACCATCTCCAACTGCCAGACGAAGGACGGCAAGATCGTCATCTACGCATCTGAAGCGAAGTTCACTGACGATCCCATCGAGGACGGCTACTTCGGCTGCGGCGGCGTCGCGGAAATCCCGCACCTGCAGGATAAGTGCATCACGCTCGCCAAGGGCGGCTTCAAGCACCACACCGCCATCTGCGAGGGCCATTATAAGGACATTCTGAAGGAAGCGTTCACGACCTACCTCGGCTACGAGTGGGTCGATATCGACGGCTGATACAACAACACGCGAACACGCGGGCGGCTCCGGATGGAGCCGCCCACTCCAACTTGTCAAAGAACCCCCTTCGCGTTCAATCTGCCTCAGCGGGGCGAAAAGGCTTTTTCGACACGCTGAGCTCCTCTGAACGGAGAGCCTTTGGCGCTTGACTTTTTCTGCGATATGCTATATACTTTCAGCTAACGAATATTAGTTAGCAAACAACGGATAAGATCTATCCACGGCCCGGAGGGCACAGCTCGTGCCGCGGCCTATCGTCTCTACGAAGAATTCAGATTTTAATTATTTAAGGAGAACTTTTTGAAGCTTATCACTTTGTCACTGGAGCGTGTGGCCTGACCGGGAGGTCTGGCAAATTTCATCACACGCCATTCCTCCCGAAGGATCGGAACCAACATCTTCAGGAGGATCAAAATGAACCGCGAGAACAAACGCAAAACCTTTGAAAAAGGCTACTATAAGACCCACGCCTGTACCGACACCTTCGTCTGCAAGGTCTGCGGAAGGACTGTCGTGCCGGAAAACGCAGGCTCTGACCACCGCAACCACTGCCCCAACTGCCTTGCGAGCCTGCATGTGGACATTGAGCCCGGCGACCGTGCGGCAGACTGCGGCGGCATTATGGAGCCGGTCGCCGTCTGGGTGCGGAAGGGCGGAGAGTGGGCCATCATTCACAGGTGCCGCCGCTGCGGCGCGCTCAGCTCCAACCGCGCGGCGGCGGACGATAACCCCATGAAGCTCATGTCCATCGCCTTAAAGCCGTTGTGCGAACCGCCGTTCCCGCTCGAGCGCATGGAAGAGCTGACCGCCCTGATGGGCGGCGACGGGCAGCTGCGAAAATAAGAACCGGCAGGTCAGGACAAGCTGACGTCTCAGCAGCTGTATCTGCTGTTTCTGGCATGGTCGGCGCAGGAGGAGCTGGACGCCTGCTATGACGAAGCGGGCGGCGTTTATGTCTTCGACGCCGCCGTAATCTGCCGGACGCTCGACCGGTATCTGGATGGATACCGCTTCGCCGCCTCCGACTGTCTGCAGTATGACGCCGGTAAGGACGCGATTGTCACGCCCATGGCGGGCGGCTTCGGCGGATGGCTCGACGTGCAGCTGGAAAACAGGGCGTTTAACGGCAATACGCTCGCCCTGACAGCCCTGCTGGACGGGAGCGTCCGCAAGGTCTACACCGTCACGTTCTACGACGGCGGATACCGCTATCAGTCCGTCCGGCAGCTTTCGCAGCCGGAAGCACGGCCCTGCGCGGGCACGATGCTTCTAAGCGGCGAAGAGAAGACGGCTTTTGCCGCCGTCGCGGATGAGGAGCTTTGCCTGTGGGACGCTGCCTCCGGCGGACAGCTGCTTGCCGTGGCCCGGTTCCCCTACGCGCTACCCGGCGCAAAGGACGCGCTGAAGGGCTGCGATCTTACCGACCTTGACGGCGACGGAACCAGCGACCTGACAGCGGAATTTTCTTTCGCCGACGGCAGCACAGCCAGTCTGCTCTGGTTCTATTCGGACGGCAGACTGGTCTATAATTCGGAATTTTCCCTGCTGCCCGGCAACGTGCCCGCCGGGGAAGCGGAATAATTGCTCAGGGGCAGAAGACCTTACCGGTCGCCCACAGGCAGGCGCCGCAGGTCGGCGCTTCGCCGTAGACGCAGTCCATCAGGTTTTCCTTCCGATCCTCGCAGCCCCAGCAGATGGTGCAGAACGGAAAATAGAAAATGCGGACGCGCTCCCGGAATTCCGCATACGCGGGGCTGCGCCAGCAGTCCATCAGCGTCTGTTCGCCGATCCTTCCGTAGGAAAAGCTGGTGATCCGCCGCTTTTCCTCGTACAGGTACGTTTCGCAGCTGTGCAGCAGCTGCATGCAGGGCACGACTTTGCCGTCCCAGCGGACAAAGACGGCGTTCCGGCTGATAAACGGGCAGACATGCTCCTCTACCGGCCCGGCGCAGGGCGAAAAGCGGCGCATTCTGCCGACGGGGATATCCGCCCGCTCGTAGAGCATATCCGCCCTGGATACCGGTGCGCCGGGGATCATATGGCTGATGTTCAGCTCATCGACCTGAAAGCGGTCGGCAAACGCATTGATCTGCGCCAGCTGGCCGACATTTTCCGGCGTGACGACAAAGGTCACGCACAGACGCACATCTGTTCCGGCCCGCGCTTCGTTGAACGCCTGCAGATTCGCAAGAATGCGGTCGAAGCGGCTGCCGGACTGGATGGACTCATAGACCGGCTTCTCAAAGCCGTCCATGGAGACCCACAGCTCGGAAAGTCCCGCGTCCAGAAGCGCGCGGCTGCGCTCGGGCGTGAGCAGCGTTCCGTTCGTCAGGAGGGAGATTTTCTTCCCCTCCGGCAGCGCGGCGATCATGCGGCAGATGTCCGGATGGAACAGAGGCTCTCCCATTCCGCCGAAAAAGATCTCCTCCACGCACCCGAGCGACGCAAGCTCCTCCGCGAGCGCATGGAACCGCCAAAGCTCCATGTGCCCGGTCGTCTCGCCGATCCAGCCGTGCCGGAAGCAGATTGAGCAGTGGAGGTTGCACAGGGACGTCGGCTCGAGATAGACCTTTTTCGGCAGGTCAGCCTGATCGCCGTCCTGCCGCAGATAATACATCGGCTCTTTTCTGTCCAAATTCTTCCCTCCTGTTTCACAGGAAAAAACGCGCCTTGGAAGCCCCAGGGCGCGTTTTTTATTCTGTACTTGCTTACAGCTTCCGCTTCAGGGAGCCGCCCTTGATTGCGTCGATGGAGATGGACAGGATCAGCACAGCGCCGATAATGATATCCTGCCAGTATGCGCCGACGCTCATCATGTTCATGCCGTTCTGCAAAACGGCCAGAACCATGGAGCCGAGGAACGTGCCGAGGATGGTGCCCTTGCCGCCGGTCAGCGCGGCGCCGCCCAAGATAACAGCGGACAGCGCGGTCATGTTGTAGTTCGCAGCCGCGTTGGGGATGCCCGCGCCGGTCTGGGAGGCCAGCAGAACACCGGAAACGCCGCACATCAGACCATTGATCAGATACAGCTTGAAGCGCAGGGAGTTGACGTTGATGCCGGCCAGGAAGCTCGCCTGCGGGTTGCCGCCAATCATGTAGACGTTCCGGCCAAGCACGGTGTATTTGGAGATAAAGTGGAAGACCAGATAGCAGACGAGCATGATGATGAGGGACATCGGGATGCCGAGGATATAACCGCGGCCGATGAATTTGAACGCGGAATCCGAGATCGTCAGCGACATGCCGTCGGAGAGCAGGAAGGCCAGGCCTCGGAAGGACTGCATGGTGGCGATGGTGGTGATGAAGGCGTTCAGCTTCAGGACGGTGATGAAGAAGCCGTTGATCGCGCCCAGCGTGACGCCTACGGCCAGCGAGGCTGCCGTCGTGCCGACCCAGTTTCCGCCTGCGCCGGAGACGAGCGCGGCCACCATGCCGACGACGGCGATCTGAGAGCCGACGGAGATATCGATCATACCGGAGATGTTGACCAGCGTCACGGAGCAGGAGACGCAGCCGACGATCGCGGCGTACAGGCCGATGTTTTTAAAGTTGATGACCGTCAGGAAATTCGGGCTCAGGATCGCGAATACAACGATCTCAACGAGCAGAGCGCCGATAACGGTGAGCAGCGAGGAGCTGTCGCCCATCAGATCGGAAAGCGTCCTCTTTTTTGTCTGTTGTTTCATGTTTTCTCTTTATCCTCCAATCGCATACTGTACAACAGATTCCTGCGTTGCGTCCTTGCCGTCCAGGAATCCGGAAACCTGCCCCTCGAACATGACCATGATTCGGTCCGACATGGCAAGCAGCTCGGGCATTTCCGAGGTGATGATGATCACGCACTTGCCCTCATTGACCAGACGGTCGAGGATCTTATAGATCTCCGCCTTTGCGCCGACGTCGATGCCGCGTGTCGGCTCGTTCAGGATCAGAACGTCCGGCTTCAGCTCCAGCCACTTGGACAAGACGACCTTCTGCTGGTTGCCGCCGGAGAGGCTTTCCACGATGGTGTTTTCAGAGGGCGTCTTCGTGCTGAGGCTCTCGATCCATTTCTTTGCGATCTGGGAATCCCGTTTACGGTTTACAAACAGCGGATGTGTTTTGGAATAATAGGCAGCGACGGTGTTGACGGCGACGCTCTGGTTCAGGACCAGGCCCTCCGTTTTCCGTTCTGCGGGAACATAGGCAATGCCGGCGCGGATGGCGTCCATGGGCCTTTTGATCTTCGCGGGCTTGCCGTTTACGAGGATCTTGCCATGGTGGATGATATCCTTGCCGAACAGCGCGGAGCCGATCTCCTGATGGCCGGAGCCCATCAGGCCGTAGATCCCGAAGATCTCGCCCCGGCGCGCGTGGAAGCTGATGCCCTTGAGCCAGTCTGTCGACAGATCCTGCACCTCCAGGATCGTCTCGCCGATCGGCGCGCCCTCCTTGGGGTACATGGCGGTCAGATCGCGGCCGACCATACGGGAGATCAGCAGCTGGCGGGTGGCCTCCTTCATATCGATCTGGGCGGTCACGCAGCCGTCGCGGATGACCACGACGCGGTCCGCGACCTCGAACAGCTCATCGAGCTTGTGGGAGATGTAGAAAATAGAAATGCCCTCGGAGGCGGCTTTATGGATAAACTGAAACAGATTTTTTGTTTCAATATCATTCAAAGAGGACGTGGGCTCGTCCATGATAAGGACTTTGATATCGTTGGAGATGACCTTCGCGATCTCGATCAGCTGCTTCTGCGCAACGGAACAGGTGCCGATGCAGATCTTGGGGTCCAGTTCCAGACCGACCTTGGCCATGATCTTCCGGGACTCTTCGTACATGGTCTTATAGTCCACGATCCCATGCCTGGTCGGGATATTGCCCATGAAAATATTTTCTGCTACGGAAACAGAAGCGACATAGTTCAGCTCCTGATGGATGACGCCGATACCGGCTTCTTTCGCCTGTAAGGGGACATCGAAATGCACTTCCCTGCCCTCCAGCTTCATCGTGCCGCTGTCAGGCTGATAAACGCCGGAAAGGATCTTGATCAGGGTAGATTTTCCTGCGCCGTTTTCGCCCAGCAACGCCACGACCTCACCCTTGCGGATGCTGATGTCGACGTCGGTCAGCGCCTTTACGCCCGGAAACGCTTTGTTGATACCGGCAGCTTCCATCACAATCTCGTCGGAGACGCGGCGGTCCTGCCTGCTGTAGATATAACTCAATCGATTCACCTCTGTATTCTTGAACCCGCTGATGACGCTGGCCGGCGCAGGGCCTGCTCTGCGGCGTCACCGGTGTGATGGTATCGCTGCTTTACAAATTGCCGGTCTGGTCGTCCGCCGCGTGTTCTGCGGGCGCACAGCGGTCAGATCAGCGCTTTTCTTACGGATGCTCCCGCGCCCTGTCGGGCGCGGGAGCAGAATGATCAGCTGAGCTTCTTCCAGGGCAGATCATCCAGCGGATAGTACTCGGTAATGTTGCTCCAGTCGACGCAGACGAGCTTACAGGGCATGAGCGGCTCCAGCGGAACGCCATTGAAGTAATTCTCAATGATGTCGCAGAGCTGATCGCCGTAGAGCTCGGGGAACGCCGCGACGGCGGTCTTCCAAGGGCTGTTGCCCTGCACCTCGTACAACGGCTCAACAAACTGGGAGCCGACGCCGCAGGTGAAGAGGGCGAAGTCGTCGGTACGGCCGGCAGTCTCGCCGGCGGCGATGGCACCGGTGCCCGCGAATTCATTGATGCCGTAGCAGACGATCTTGTGTGCATCGGGATGCGCGGTCAGGAAGTCGGCAAAGCGCTGCTGGGCGACGGCGGTATCGTTCTGATACTCGATCTCGACGGTGTCGCCGATCTTGATGTCGCTGTTCTGCATGACCTCAACGGCACTGCGGGCACGCTTCTGGACCTCGTCGCCGGAGGCGATGGCCGTGAAGCAGACGATGTAGTCGACCTCGCCGCCCCAGTTTTCGTTGACCCAGTTCACGGAGTATTCGCCGGCCATTCTGCCGACCTTGTCGGAGTCGACACCGAAGAAGGGCGTGTCGCCCATGGCGATATCCACGCAGACCATGGGAATGTTGGCAGCGGAGACGATATCGACGATGGTGCCGGCGACGGACTGGTCAATGTTCAGGTCGACGATGAAGTCGACGCCCTGCTGAACCAGGATCTCTGCGTTCTGGACGGCCTGTGCGCCGTCGGAGTTGTTATCGACGTAGACCAGCTCCCAGCCTCTGGCTGCGCAGGCGTCTTCAAAGCCCATCTTGACGAGCTTGCCGAAGGTGGCCTTCTCGTTGATGTTTGCCAGACCGAGCTTGACGGTCTTCTTTTCCTCGGTGGGCGTCTCGTCGGCGGGCGCCTGTTCGGTGGTGGTAGTCTGTTCAGTCGTGGTGGTCTGTTCAGCGGGGGCAGGTTGTTCGGCGGCGGGCTTGGCGCAGGCAGCGAGACCTGCGAGCAGAAGCAGAGTCAGCAGCAGAGCAATCAGTTTTTTCATCGTTGTGTCCTCCTCTTATTTTTATAATGGAAACGCCGCAGAATCCGCTGACGCGCGTACAGACGGACCAAGCGCCGGTCCCGGCGGCCTGTCCGGCAGAGATCGGCAGCCGGTCAGGCGGAACAGCGCCTATGCACTGACAGCGTTCGGAGCTCCCGACGGACCACCATTCCGGTCAGTCGAATGCTGTCGATTTGACGCGCTGTTCCTTTTCTGATAACAGTCTATTGAACCCTGCGAAAAAAATCAATGCGAAAAAGTAAGGATGATAAGAAATCGTATATATATGATAATAAATCAGGTTGTTTTTTAAAAGCAACTTCGCCATAATGTAGGTATGATATGGTTCCCGGACTGTGCATATTGCCTGTTTTAGGGGCCGTCCGCAAGAAGTAAACCGTTAACGTGCTCAAAGCAGCCGCCGCAAAAACGAGGATATTTAGAATGATGACCAAAGCATACCCTGTATATAAAACCGAAGATTGGATCGCAAAGGGCGATCTCGGATTCCGATTCGTAACCGTTGAAAACCGTGAATTTTCCAATGTGGAGCACGGCCATGATTTCTATGAAATTTCGGTCCTGTTTCACGGAGGCATGCTCCAGCGTGTCAACGGAAAAACCTATAATCAGCGCCCGGGCGACATCTGCATCCTGCGGCCGGGAGACTGTCATCTGCTGGCCCGCCAGACGGAGACGGTCAAGGCCTGCGTCTGCTCCATTTCCGCCGCTGTCATGGATCCATTTCTGACAGCGTTCGACATCCGCTCCCGGATGAGCGCGAGCAGGTACGGCGTCATCTTCCACGCGCATACGCCGCAGCTCCAGCAGCTCGGGCAGGATTTTGAGCTTCTGCAGTGCTACACCGGCCAGCAGAAGGTGGATCAGGGCAAGATCGTCATCAGTACGCTCCTGCAATATTATCTGCGGCTCGAGAACGGAGAGCAGATCGACTGGATCAACCGGATCACCCGCGAGATGAACACCCCGGAAAACCTGGCCAAGGGCATCAGCGCTCTGCAACGCATCGCAAACCTGAGCCGCGCGCAGCTGTGCCGGGTGTTCCGGCGTATGATCAACCAGACACCGCAGGAGTTCGTCACGGAGCTGCGGCTCAATTACGCGCACACCATGGTCTGCAACACGGACGAGCCGTTTGAGAAGATCGCCGCCATGGTCGGCTACGCCAGCTATGCGCATTTCTCGGATATTTTCAAAAAGCAGTTCCAGCAGTCCCCCTCCGCCCTGCGAAAGGCCACCAAGAAATACTGGTAAGGAGCACCTTGTATATGATGTACATTCAGGAGGCGTGCCGCAGCACGCCGGTGCTGGCCGCGTGCGACGTGGCGGTCGTCGGCGGCGGCATCGCGGGGATCGCCGCCGCGCTGTCCGCGGCGCGCGCAGGCGCGAAGACCATCCTGCTGGAACAGCAGTACGCGCTCGGCGGGCTCGCGACCATCGGCCTCGTCACGATCTATCTGCCGCTGTGCGACGGAACCGGTCGGCAGGTCAGCTTCGGCATCGCGGAGGAGCTGCTCCGGCTTGCAGCGGCCGCGGAGGGAAAGGATCCCGTCGCAGACTGGAAGGACCGCCGGACGGCCACGGCGGCCCGGCTGGAATGCACCTACAATCCGAACCTGATGGCGCTTGAGGCAGAGCGGCTTTTGCAGGAGGCGGGCGTTGAGATCCTTTACGGCGCGCAGGTCTGCGAGACGCAGGTACAGGACGGCGCGATCCGCGCGCTGATCCTGGAGACGCGCTCCGGCCGCAGCGCCGTCAGCGTCAAAAGCGTCGTCGACGCAAGCGGCGACGGGATCGTGATCCGACTTTCGGGAGAGGCTTCCGCCGTTTTCCGGCAGAAAAATATTCTGGCCGCCTGGTACTACACCGCAGAGGACGGGAAATACCGGCTCCATCCGGTCGGCGCGTGCGACGATCCGGATACCTATCAGGAGGCCGAGGCCGCGCAGTCCGGCCAGACCCGGTATACGGGCCTTGATTTTATGGAGCTGTCGCGGTTCACACAGGATGCGCACCGGGTTCTGATGGAGGATTACCGGAAACGGGGCGAGCCGTCCGACCGGTATCAGCTGGCCATGATCGCGTCCATCCCGCAGATCCGCATGACGCGCCGTCTGGACGGCTGCCTCGTGCCAGACGAGCCGGACGCCTGCGTCCGGTATCCGGACAGCATCGGCATGATCGGCAACTGGAAGCGGCGGGGCCCGGTCTACGAGCTGCCGTTTTCCTGCCTGCACGGGCGCCGGATCCGGAATCTGCTTGCGGCAGGCCGCTGCATCAGCGTGACGGACCGCATGTGGGACAACACACGCGTCATCCCCGCCTGCGCCGTGACCGGCGAGGCCGCCGGACTTGCCGCGGCAATGGGCGGCGATGTGACGGCTCTGCACATTGCGGAGCTGCAGGACGCGCTGGCCCGGCGCGGCGTTCTGCTGCACGAGCAGCAGCTGCCGCCGCGCTGAACCGGGTATTCTCCGGGTCTTCCGCGGAAGACCGTGCCGGAATAGACAACATGAAGAACGCTTAAATTGGGAGGAGCTTTTACAATGGTAACATCCGAAGGAATCAAGAGACTGGCAAAGCAGCTCGGCGCAGACCTCTGCGGCATTGCTTCCATGGACCGCTTTGAGGGCGCGCCGAAGGAACAGGATCCCCGCTACATACAGCCGGACGCAAAGAGCTGCATCGTTCTGGCGTTCCGCATCCCGCGCGGCTATCTGCGCGGCATCGAAGAGGGCACATTCTTCTCCACCTATACCGCGCTCGGCTATGCCGGCATCAACGAGGTCTTCGGGCCGATCGTGCTGCGGGAGCTGTGCTGCTATCTGGAGGACGAGGGCTATGAGTCCGTGCCTCTGCCGAACATCTATCTGCGCCCGAGCGTCTATTTCGACAAGGAGCCCGGCGACCCGTCCGTCAGCGTGCCCGTCTCGCCGGACAAGCCCTTCCCCGACGTAATGATCGACCAGCGCGTGGCGGCCTATGCCGCGGGTCTGGGCGAATACGGCTGGAGCAAGGTCTTCCTGACGCCGGAATTCGGCCCGCTGCAGCGCTTTGCCTGTCTGCTGACGACCGCGGAGCTCGAGCCGGATCCCATTTTCGAGGGAAAGATCTGCGACCGCTGCAAGCTCTGCGCGCGCAGCTGCACCGGCCACGCCATCTCGATGACGGAGGCGGATCACATGACCATCGCCGGCCATGACATCGAATACGCGAAGCTGGATCTGAAGGCCTGTTCCATCGCCTACCGCGGCGGCGACCCGGATTACAACCCCTTCCTCGCCACAGGCGTCAAGCCCGAGGATTACAACCAGCTCTGGATGGGCAGCCCCGTTCTGGAAAAGGCCGTCGGCATCGAGCTCTATATGCGCCACGGCTCCGCGCTTGAGGGCGCGCGCGGCTGCATGCGCGAGTGCTACAACCATCTGGAAAAGACGGGCAAGCTCAGAAAGAAATTCTCCACGCCCTTCCGCAAGCCCGGCTTCAAGCACTGGAAGATCGACCGGTCGCTGTATCCGGATATCGTCGTCGGCCAGAAGCAGAGCCACGACAAGACGCTCCTGTAACGGCCTATGCGGTTCTCGATCGGATACCAGCTGCCGGATCCATACGATTCCACGGCGGAGATCGCCAAGGACTACAAAGGCAGCATTTCCAGCGTCTATTTTTCCGCGCCCGGTCAAAGCAGCGCCCGCTCGGTGGTAGAGGCGTCGGCGCGGGAGGAGATGCTGGAGGAGCTGCGGTATATCCGCAGTCTCGGCATTCCGCTGACGCTGCTGTATAACGCGAACTGCTACGCGGACGGGGCCGTTTCCTCCGGATTTCAGAAGGAGATCCTGAAGACGGTCGAGGAAATGGAAACGGCGGTCGGGATCGGCAATCTGACGACGACCTCGCCCTTCGTGGCAAGAGTCGTAAAAAAAGCGTTTCCGGAGATCAGGATCTGCGCGTCGGTCAACATGTGGATCGGGACCGAGCAGGCCATGTGCTTTCTGGGCGAGGAGTTTGACGGCTATTATCTCCAGCGCGAGCTCAACCGCGACTTCCGGCGGATCCGGCAGCTGTCGGACTGGTGCCGGAAAAACGGCAAGGAGCTGCGCCTGCTGGCCAACTCCGGCTGCCTGTATACCTGCCCGTTCCACACGTTCCACGACAATCTGGTCGCCCACGAGGCGGGTGCCAGCCGGCTGGACAACGTCATGAGCCGCCAGCCCAGCCCCTGCTGGGATCTGATGTACGGCCTCAGCGACGAGGAGGCCGCGGCGGTCTTTCTGCAGGAGAGCTGGATCCGGCCGCAGGACATCGCACAGTACGAGCCCTATTTTACGGAGATCAAGCTCGCAACCAGAATGCACGGCAGCCCCCGCCGCGTGGTCGCGGCGTACGTCCGCAGAAAATTCTCCGGCAATCTCTTCGATCTGACGGAGCCCAGCTATTCCCGGCGCTTCAGCCGCCATGTGCTCGACGCGACAAAATTCCCGGAGGACTGGTTCGCGCGCACGAGCAGCTGTTCGCGAAACTGCGAAAGCTGCGGCTACTGCCGGTCGGTGGCCGGGCAGGCGCTGGTGTCCAAACGGGAGCTGGAAAAGCTGTATCTGTCCAAGTAAGCGGTTCGGAGAAAGAGAAAGGGAAACAGTCAGACATGGAATACAA
>CADBOK010000088.1 GCA_902796245.1 Oscillospiraceae bacterium
AGGGGTCGATGCCGGTCACAGCCGTTCGCGACGAAGGAGCGTTACGGATGTGGGTCTGCCGCTTGCCGGTACACATCGACCCGGCAGGATGCACCGGTTTTTATGGTAATCTGCGGCGAATTCGCAGCTTCCCATCGGGCCGACAGAGTCGTCGGCCCCTACGGCGAGACTGCACCTCCGCGTATCTCGTAGGGGCGGACGACTCTGTCCGCCCGCGGGACGTACCGATTTTACGGGAATCTTCGGCGAATTCGCAGCTTCCTCACGGGCCGATGTGGGCATCGGCCCCTGCAGAACTCCAGCGAGTTCGTACTGCTCTGCAAATTTTGAACGCAGTGCGTTTTTACCGCAGATATTAAATCGTAACTACTCACACGTTTGTTGCATCGTGACAGGCGGCGCGTAGTTTAACTCCCGTAGGGTGACTTGGTGTGTTCGTAACAGCTATAAATCAGGGATTGCCTGAATCGTACCCGCAGAATGAACCAAACCGTAACCAGCGCCCCTTTTCTCCCCAGTCTTTTCCGGCAAGACGGAAAAGACTGGGCCGCCGGAGGCACGTCGGAAACGGCCTCGACGGAACGAGCTGCCGCTATGTGCGACGTCTCTTATCCTCTGAGCCCGTTTCCTCCTTGCCAAAACGCAAACGCTTCGCTGGTTTGTGTTTTGGGTTTCAGCGCTGCTCAAGCCTATCTTAAATATAGTAAGAAAGAAGTCTGTAACCATGCTGACAATCTGCATTATCCTGATCGTCCTCCTGGCGCTCGATCTGCTGTTTACGCTGGCGCTGCGGTGCCGGAAGGGACATCAGAAGTGGGAGATCCTTAAAAAGTACCGCTACGCGCACCGCGGCTATCATGACAAGCCAGTCGTCCCGGAAAACTCCCTGCCCGCTTTCCGCCGGGCCATCGAGCGCGGCTTCGGCGCGGAGCTGGACGTGCATCTGTTAAAGGACGGCACGCTTGCCGTCTTCCACGATTCCGACCTGAAGCGCTGCGCAAATGTCGAGGGCGAGATCGAGGATCTGACGCTGGACGAGCTGAAGCAGCTCCGCCTTGAGGGCACGGACGAACAGATTCCGACCTTCGACGAAGTCCTCGCCCTGTTTGAGCATGCAACGCCCCTCATCATCGAGCTCAAGACCGCGCGCAGCAACCATATGGCGCTGGCCAAAGCCGTCTGCGAGCGGCTGGACAGCTACGAAGGAGAATTCTGCATCGAGTCGTTCGACCCCTTCGCCCTCATCGACGTGAAAAAGCTCCGCCCCGCGCTCTGCCGCGGGCAGCTGTCCATGAATTTTGAGAAGGACAAGGCGGGCCTGCCGTGGTACAAACGCTTCATCGCGGGCAATCTGCTTTTGAACTTCCTGACCGTCCCGGATTTTATCGCGTATAAATTCGAAGACCGCAGCAGCTACTGCCTGCGTTCGTGCGTCCGTGTCTGGGGTGCGCAGGAGGTCAACTGGACAATCCGCGCGAAGGAAGACATGCTCGCCTGCGAGGCCGCCGGAGGCATCCCGATCTTCGAGCGCTTCGACCCGGAGGCGTGAGGCCGCCCGGCCCGGGCAGAAACTGTTCACAGTTTCTTTACCGGTTCGTGAAATCCTGTTCAAATTCTTCCTTTATAGTAAAAGCATAAAAGAGATGCAAACCGGCCGGATCTCTTTTGTACGTTTTGACCATCCGGCGATGCGCCGCCCGATGCCGCGGAAAGATCTGCGGATAAGCCGACGGACGTGCGCGTGACAATCGCTGTCCTCATCCGAATCTTCATTTTCCATCCTGTTTTCCTTACGCGCAGCCCAAAGGCGGGCTGCGCGTAAGCCGATTTGCTCAGACAAGAACCCGCCCGGCGCGCCGTATCCTGCGGCCCGCCGGGCGGGGTTTTTATGTGTGATAATTCAAAATGTCGTTCGCGACCGGGGTGTAGAACAGGCGGTGAATCCGGGCGGGGTCTTTGGTCTGGCCGAGGATCCACATGAGCTTTCCTGTGATGGCCTCGGTCGTCATGTCGAACGCCTCGAGCACCTGCGGGCATTCGCGGATCTTATGCCCGACCTGATAGACGCCGACGTTGCTGCCCTCATTCTGTACCTGCGTGGTCAGAACGACGGTCTTGCCGCCCTGAATGCCCGCCTCCAGCACGGAAAGGAAGTCGTTTCCGTCATACGACGGGATTCCGCCCACGCCGAAGCTCTCAAGAATCAGAGCGTCGTTGTGCCGGAGCATCCAGCCTGCGAGCTCCGCCCGCGCGCCGGGGATGAGCTTTAAAAGCGCGACGCGCTCGTCCAGCGCATCATAGAAGACCGGCTCGGGCAGGCAGGCGTTTTCGATATACTGTAAGATGCAGCCGTCCTGCAAAACGGCCAGATACGGATAATTGATGCTGGAAAAGGCCTCGTAGCTCTTCGTGCGCGTTTTGCAGGCGCGGGTACCCTGAATGACCTTGCCGTTGAACACGATCATGACGCCGTGCAGCGTATCGCTGCACGCGCACAAAAACGCATCGGTCAGATTGACCTTGGAGTCGGTCGAGTCAAAGCTGATGGGCTTCTGCGCGCCGGTCAGGATGATGGGCTTGCGCGCACCCTGGATGAGATAGCTGAGCGCCGCAGCGGTATAGGCCATGGTGTCCGTGCCGTGGCTGACGACGAAGCCGTCGTAGAGGTCGTACCGCTCCCGGATGGCCTTCGCAATCAGGAGCCAGTGCGACGGGGCCAGATTCGTGCTGTCCAGCGACAGAAGCTGCAAGCACTCGGCGCGGCACAGCGCCGATACCGCCGGGACAAAGGACAGAAGCTGCTCGCTCGTCAGCTCCGGCATGAGGCCCTCCGCCGTTTTCCCGGACGCAATGGTCCCGCCGGTGCCGATCATCAGGATTCGTTTCATGGGCGTATCCTCCCGCGTGTTTTGTTATTCCTCCGTCTGCGCCGTGTACGGCAGGAACCAGTCGATGTAGCGCGCCGGCTCCGTGACGGCGCCGCGCGTGGTGTAGAGCGCATAGCTCTTGAAGAGGATGGGGGTAATGTACCCGCGCTCGCACACGCGCTTATAGAGATTATACGTGTTGCCGCTGTTGACGAGGGCCATGCTGCACAGGTTCATCATCGTGCTGTCGGACAGGTCGCCGTAGTTGAGCGTGCCGGTCGCGCCGAAGAAGGGCGAAAGATCGAAATTCGGAGACAGGCGCACCTCACCGTAATACAGATCGAAATTTCCCTGTAAAAGCGCCTGCTTGTACTCGGTATACTCCATCGACTTGACCGTGATGTTGAAGCCGAGCGAATTGAGCATTCTCGCGACCTCCGTGGCTGCCTGCACGCGGATGTAGCTTGACGAGCAGACGATCATCGTACCCTCGGCCGGGACGGAATAGCCCTTGGAGGGGACGTAGAGATCGAGAATGCCGTCGCCGGTCGCGTCCTCAACGGAGGCGCTGGCGAGCTGGTCGTAATACGAGCCCGTGTCATATGCGAAGCTGTTTGCCAGCTTCACGTCGTAGTACCGGGAGTTGGGCGAGCAAGGCAGCGTTGACGCGACGGCAAAGCCGCCCAGCGTCTGCTCGACCAGCTGCTCGCGGTCGATGGCGAAGGTGATCGCGCCGCGCAGACCGTAGTTGGAGAAAACGGGCGAGTTCATGTTGTAGCCGATGTACTGCATGATGGTCGTCTCCTCGTTCCACAGCTCATAGTCGTTGTGGAAGCCCGCGAACGCGGAGGAGTTCGGATCCGTCAGGACCATGTTGACCTTCTGATACTCAAAATTGTCGCGCACGTCGGCGGCGGTGGACGAGACGGTCAGCGCGATGTCGTCAAAATCGACCAGCGGCTTCGTATCGCGCCACCAGTTTTTGCAGCGCGTGAGCTTCGTTTCCGCAAATTCATACGGGCCCGTGCCCGGAGGGCTGACCTCGTCCTTCGTACCGGATTTGATAATGGGGATGTCCAGCAGCAGCGGCAGGCACTCATACGCCTCGCTCGTCGAGAGAACGAGCGTCAGATCGTCCTGCGCCGTAGCGGAGACGATAAAGCGCAGGCGCGAGCCGTAATACTCCGAGCCTGCGGCGGATTCGATGGAATACGCCGCATCCGCCGCCGTGAGGGGGCTCCCGTCGTGGAATGTCACGCCGGAGCGGAGCTTGACGGTCGTCGTCCGGCCGTCGTCGGCGACAAAATAGTTTTCTGCCAGAACGGGCTCCGCCTCATAGCTGTTCGTCACGGCGAACAGCGGCTCATAGAGGAAGGAAAAGATGATGCGGTTGTTGAGACTCTGGCAGTTGTAGGGCTGCAGGCCGTAATCCGGCTGATAGGCAAGACCGAAGGAATCGAGCGCGGTAAACGTCTCGGTGACGACCTGCTTGACCTCCTGCTTGTTCTCCGAGCCGTCGACCGAGCCGGTCTGCTGCGCGGCGACGGCCTCGTCGCCGACGGGGAAGAGCGTCTGCATCCATTCGCTTGTCGCGATGGTCGTGCAGCCGCAAAGAAGCGCCAGGCACAGCGCAAGCGCCGTAAGGATCAAAAGCTTCCGTTTCATTCTGCCGCGTCTCCCTTCAGCCTGATAATGGCGGCCTGCGAGCCGCGGTTCCCGCCGGTCACGCGGTGCGACCAGAAGCGGTCCGGCTGGCATTTCGTGCAGTCCGGGCAGGTATCGATCACCCGCACGCCCGCCTTTTCCAGCCAGATGCGGTTCAAAAGCTTCAGATCGACGTGCGCCTTTTCGCCGCGCGGCTCGATGGCCGCCTCCGCGTCCGGGCCGAGCGATCGCCGCATGGCCTCCGGCACCTCCGGCCCGACCTCGAAGCAGCAGCGGCCGATGCATGGGCCGATGGCCGCGCGGATCTGCTCCGGCGCGCAGCCGAATTCCGCCTGCATGCGCAAAACGGCCTTGTATGCGATGCCCTGCGCCGTCCCGCGCCATCCGGCGTGGACGGCGGCGACGGCCTGCCGGACGGGGTCAAAGAGCAGGAGCGTCGTGCAGTCTGCGCCGAAGCAGACGAGCGCCACGCCGGGCTCGTCGGTCATAATCCCGTCGCAGACGGAGGTCTGCTCGCGCTCCAGTCCCGTGCCGCAGTCCTGTTTGCCGACGCGCAGGAGAAGGTCAGTATGCTCCTGCCGGGTGAAGACCGTCTCCTCCGGCGAAAAGCCCACGGCGGCGCCGAGAATGCGGTAATTTTCCCGCACATGCTCTGGCTTGTCCCCCCGGTGCGTGCCGAGATTGAGGGAGGCCAGCGCCCCCTCGCTCACGCCGCCGAGGCGCGTGGAGAAGCAGTGTACGCTCCCGCAGAGCGCGTCGGCGGTCAGATATTCAAGTGTTCCGTGTTGGATGGTGTGAAACATGGCTCAATTTGCACTCTGGCCGCGTTCGGCGGCGAGATCCTTGTCACGGCAGCATTTTTTGTATTTTTTTCCGCTGCCGCACGGGCACGGGTCGTTCGGGCCGACCTTGATCTTCTTGACGACGGGCTGACGCTTGACGGTCTTGTCGCCGCCCGCGCCCTCGCCGGTGACCTTCGCGACGCGCTGGCGCTTGATCTCCTCGTTCGTCTTGATGCGGACAAGGAAGACGCGGCGGACGATCTCTTCCTTAATTGCGTCGTTCATGGCCTCGAACATGTCAAAGCCCTCGCGCTTATACTCGATGACGGGGTCGGTCTGCGCGTAGGCGCGCAGGCGGATGCCCTGCCGCAGATCGTCCATGGCGTCGATGTGATCCATCCAGAATTCGTCGACCACGCGCAGCGTCACGACGCGCTCAATTTCACGCATGACGGGAGACGTGAACTGCTCTTCCCGCTTGGCGTAGGCGCGCTGCATGAGAGACAGGAGCGTTTGCTCCGCCTGCTCCCGCGTGAGCGCTGCCAGCTCCGCGTCCGACACGAGCCACGTGCCCGTGGGGAAGAAAATCGGCTCGAAGTGCGTCATCATCTCGAAGAAGTGCTGCTTGTCGGCCAGCCGCGGCTGCTCGCCGAAGGCGCTGGCGGCATACGTGTCCACGTAGAACTTCATCATGGACTGGATGTTCTTCTGCAGGTCCTCGCCGTCGAGCACCTGACGGCGCTGCTCGTAGATGATCTTACGCTGCACGTTCATCACGTCGTCGTATTCCAGCACGTTCTTTCTGGACTGGAAGTTGCGGCCCTCGACGGTCTTCTGCGCGTTTTCAATCGCGCCGGAGAGGATCTTGGCGTCGATGGGCGTATCCTCGTCGATGCCGAGCGTCTCCATCATGTTCATGATGCGCTCGGAGCCG
>CADBOK010000089.1 GCA_902796245.1 Oscillospiraceae bacterium
AATAGAAAACCTCCTTAAATTGTGCGGCGAAAGCCGCAGGTATTCTGTAAGTTCATCATACCACGCGGCTTTTCGGGTGTCAATTCGGGACAGGGGTTATTTTTAAATAGATTTTAGAAATGAAATTTGTGGATTTTTCACAGAATCCGGTCAATCGCCCAGAATCAGGCGGCCAAAATCCTGCGGCCGGTGGAACTGCGGCGTGTCACAGCGCATGGGATTCCACGACAGGTAGTGCTGTCGCACGGTCAGATCGCCGCACTTATAGCAGTTGCCGTACATGGCCAGCCCCTCGCACGGTGTAAAGTCCGGGAAGAACCGGCGGATAAACGCAAACGGCACACGGTAGGTGATCTCCCAGCCATCGGACAGGCGCGCGGCCTTTGGCTGGAACAGCGCGGGCTCGTCGGCAACAATCAGACGCGTCAATTCCGTCACATTTGTGCCATATCCGAGATATAACGCACAATTTGGGTTAAATTCGAAGTTGAAGTAGCGCAGATCGTCGGTGGGACGGAGGAAAAATTCCAGACAGCTGTCCTCGCAGACCGACTGCAAAAGTCCGCTGTGCTCGGCGCGGATTTCTGTTTCCCACGCGCGCAGGCGAACATAGATCGCCGCTTCGTCCCAGCAGAGCTGCCCCTGTGCACGGATATCGACCGGGGGATTTGTCCACTGGAGGTTGTCAATCGGAAGTGCGTCAATTGTGTCCCAATCGGGGGCGGATGTGACCTTTTTCAGAACATAGCTTCGCATTTTAGATACTCCTTTATTCCTTGAGTGTTTTTTCGTATTCCGTGGGGCTCATGCCCGTTTGCTTTTTAAAAAGATTGGAGAAATAGTAGATGCTCTCAATGCCGATGCGCTCGGCGATCTGTGTGAACGTGAGGTTTCCCTCGCGGATCAGACGCTTTGCCTCGCCGATGCGCAGCGCCGTGAGATAGCGCACCATGCTCTGGCCGATCTGCTCGTGGAACACGCGCTTGAGCTGTGAGACGCTTATGCCGAGCGCCGCGGCCAGCGATGGAAGCGTGATGGCCTCGGAATAGTGCGCGGCAAGATAGTCGCGCGCCTGCTGCGCCAGCAGCAGATGCTGGTGAAACTGCGTGGATGTGATGGCACGCTGGGAAAAGCGGACATTGTCGTCGCGGCGGCAGATGCAGATGAACAGCTGCTCCAGATAGAGCTTGATCAGCTGGTCGCTGCCCCACGGGGCGGTGGGCTTTTTACGCAGATTGACCAGCGCGGGATCGTTTTCAAAATACTGATACGCCTGCTGCGCCTCGTCCATCAGCGGCTTGAGGCACTGCTTCTCGCGCTGGTGCAGCAGCAGAACCTTTTTTTCCAGCCGGTGCATGGCTTCGCTTTCGCAGCAGAACGCCACCACCATCACGTCACTTGCGCCGACCGACTGGAACGAATGAAACTCATACGGGCAGTGAAACGCCAGCTCGCCGGCCTTTAGAAAATACTTGTCCGCCCCGGCAGTGACAACGATGCTGCCGCGGTCAACATAGATAAACTCCCAGAAAAAGTGCGACTCGCCGGAGAAAACATAGCCGTTTTCCAGCTTGTAATACGAGATATTCACGATGGCATCCACGTCAAAAACCGTGGCAAGCGGGATGGGTGTGTATTCCATTTTCATGGCGGCAGACATCCTCTGTAGCTGATTTTATAAATTTTGCACCGGATTTTATATTGTCAGGCCAAAATTCGAGCTTATAATGGAATTATAAGCGGAATCCGAACGAAAGTAAATACGGAAAGGAAGATGCACAGATGAAAAAATCAATCAGCTATTGGTCTTTCAGCGGGAAAAACGTGTTTGAGGCGATGAGGCTAGCAAAGGATGCGGGCTTCGACGGCATTGAGCTGACGCTGGATGCAGAGGGCGACGTGACGATGGAGACTGCGCCCGAAAAGCTGGCCGAGATCCGCCGCGCGGCGGAGGAAATCGGCATTGCGCTGCCGAGTGTGGCAAGCAGTCTGTACTGGGCGTATTCGTTTACTTCGGACGATCCGGAGGAGCGGGAAAAGGCGCATCAGGCGGCAGTCTGCGAGATCAAAACGGCAAAGGCGCTGGGCGCGGACACAGTTTTGATCGTGCCGGGCAGCGTTTCGGTGGAATTTGTGCCGGAGCGGCCGGTTGTGGCGTATGATGTGTGCTGGCAGCGCGCGGTGGCCGAGATGAAGCGCCTTGCGCCGGTGGCGGCGGAGCACCAGATTCACATCGGCGTGGAGAACGTATGGAACAAGTTCCTGCTCTCTCCGCTGGAGATGCGCGCGTTTATCGACGAGATCGGAAGCGAGTGGATCGGCTCGTACTTTGACGTGGGCAACGTGGTCTACGCGGGCTATCCCGAGCAGTGGATTCGGATTTTGGGCAAGCGCATCAAAAAGGTGCACTTCAAGGACTTCCGCCGCAATCCGGGCGGACTCAATTCGTTCGTGGACATTCTGGCGGGCGATGTGGACTGGCCGGCGGTGATGCAGGCGTTTGAAGACATCGGCTACGACGGCTGGGCGACGGGCGAGATGATCCCGGCCTATGGCCACGCCTCTGACCAGATTATTTACAACACGGCGGCCTCAATGGGGCGCATTCTGGAAAAGAAATTTTAAAAACGGACAGGCAGGAGGAACGAACATGATTCGAGTAGGACTGATTGGCTGCGGCTTTATGGGCGGGATGCACGCGGCGTGCTATGCGGCGCTGGCGGAGCTTGGCGTCAAGGTGACGGCGATTGCCGATGACCGGCCGGAATTTCTGGCACAGATGAAAGAGCAGACCGATGCGCAGACGTATGAATCGGGTATGGCGCTGATTGAACAGGCGGACGTTGACGTGGTGGATATCTGCCTGCCAACGTATCTGCACACGGCGCACGCGTGCGCGGCGATGGAAAAGGGGCGCGATGTGTTCTGCGAAAAGCCCGTCTGTCTGACGGAGGAGGATATGCAGGCGCTGCTGGAGACGAAAAAGCGTACCGGCCGCAAGGTGATGGTCGGTCAGGTCATCCGTCTGTGGGACGAGTACGCATGGCTGAAAAAGACCGTGGACGCGGGAACGTATGGCCGCGTGCTTTCGGGTGTATTCCAGCGCGTTTCGTCGCGCCCCGGCTGGGCAAGCCGCAACTGGCTGCACACGCCGGCGCAGTCGGGCGGCGTGGCCGTGGATATGCACGTGCACGACGTGGACTTTGTGCGCTATCTGCTGGGCGAGCCAGACCGCATTCAGGCGGGCGTCTATCGTGACAGCGACGGACTGATTGAGCAGATTTTTGCTATCTACAACTATGGCAGGGACGTGGCAGTCAGCGTCGAGGCCGCATGGGACTATCCTGCGTCGTTCCCGTTCTCGGCCACGTTCCGCGTCAAGCTGGAAAAGGCGACCATCACAAACGATGCAAACGGTCTGACCGTGTATCCGAACGACGGCGATGTGTTCCATCCGGAGCTTGCCGCGCAATATACCGGCGACAACCGCATCGGCGGCAATATTTCGTCGCTCGGCGGGTATTATAACGAGCTGAAATACTTTGTTGAGGGATTGCAGGGCAAAAACGATCTGTCGGTTGCGCCGCTGGAGGAGGCCATTGCCTCGGTGCGGCTGGTCAAGAAAGAAATTGAGGCCGCAGGCGGTCTGCTGGCCTGAGAGATGGCAAAGTTCGCGAATGACGGACAAAAGCGAACATAAACGAACAAAAGCCCGCGGGCATGCGCAAAAAACGCATGCCCGCGGGCAAATTTTATGGAAAAGCGTCTAAATTTACCGTCGATTATTTTTAAAAAGAGTTGAAAGAATGGGGCGCAAAAACCGCAAAACGTGTGGCAACATCGACCAAAATCGCGGTGGTTGAGTTGTGAATAATTCACTATTATTACAACATTCATAAAGATTATTTAGAAATTGTGTTGACAAAAGACCGCACTTCGGTCTATTATGGATGCAAGGCAATAAGACTCGCGGCGTATTTATTCTGCCGCATGGCCATGCCGCCAAGACAATCGGCCGCACGCGCCCCCTTAATTTCAGCAAGAGGTGAAAAACATGAGAGTTCTGGCGATTGGCTGCCACCCCGACGATCTGGAGATCGCCTGCTCGGGTACACTCCGCAAATATGTAGAGCAGGGCGCAGATGTGTATATGTGCCATGTTGCAAACGGTGATCAGGGTCATGTCATTATTGAACCCGGCCCTTTGGGCAAGATCCGTGAAAAGGAAGCGGAAAATGCCGGCAAGTTTATCGGTGCCAAAGAAGTTTTCAACATTAACGTTTCGGATATGCAGGTGAACCGCCACGATCAGGCGCAGATTGACGCCGTGGCCGACGTGGTTCGCTATGCGCGTCCCGACGTTATCATCACGCACAACGACGTGGATTATATGCAGGATCATGTGGAGACCAGCCATCTGGCCACCAATGGCGCATTTATGTCGGGTCTGCCGCACCGCTCGGTCAACTACCCGGCCTTTGAGAGCATGATTCCAACGTTCTTTATGGATACCTTGGCGGGCGTGGACTTCAACCCCACCCACTATGTCGATATTACCGGCCAGATTGAGATGAAGCTGAAAGCGCTTGAGATGCATGAGTCGCAGATCAAGTGGATGCTTGACCATGACGGCATCGACTTTGTGGATATGATCCGTACCTGCTCAAGATATCGCGGATATCAGTGCGGCGTTGCCTACGCCGAGGGCTTCCGACCCTATAACGTCTACCCCCGTCACAGCACCAAGCACCTGCTTCCGTAACCGGCTGCGTGAGCGCCGTAGCTCGTAAGAGCGAAAAAACTAGGAGGAATGAATCAAATGAGCACAAAAGCAACCACGTTAAACAGCAAAAAGAGCGTCGGCGCACTGGTTAAGGACTGGATGAGCCTTGTCGGCATCGCCATCCTGATTGTCGTATTCTCTATCATTTCGTATGTAAAGTTTGGCGCACAGTACTTCCTGACCTGGAGCAACTGGAAAAACATTCTTCTGCAAAGCTCTACCGTCGCCATCGTTGCCCTTGGCCAGTCGATCATGCTGCTGACCGGCAATTTTGACCTTTCCCTTGGCCGTATGGTCTGTCTCACCAGCTGCGTGGGTGCCATCCTGATGAAAAACGTCGGTATGTCCACCGGCCTTGCCATCCTGATCATGTTCGCCATCGGCCTTGCCGTCGGCGCAGTCAACGGCTTCATGGTCTCTTATGTCGGCGTTCCCGCGATGATCGCAACGCTTGGCACGCAGTACATCTGCTACGGCCTTGCAAAGCTGCTGACGCAGGCTGTGCCGATTGCCAACATGCCCGATAGTATCTCGTTCCTTGGCCGCGACTATATCTTCGGCGGCGTATTCCCGGTCTGCGTGCTGCTGATGATCATCGTCTACGCAATTGCGCAGTTTGTTACTTCCAAGACCCGCGTCGGCCGTAACCTCTACGCCGTCGGCGGCTCGCGTGAAGCGGCATTCTTCTCCGGCATCAACGTCAAGGCCTATCAGTTCGGCACGTTCCTGCTGGGCAGCGTTCTGGCTACGTTCGGCGGTCTCGTCCTGATGTCCCGACTCAACTCTGTCGCCGTCACCAACGGACAGAACTATGAATTTGACGCCGTTATCGGCTCGATCATCGGCGGCGTTTCGCTGGCCGGCGGCAAGGGCCGCGTCATCGGCACGATGTTCGGCTGCATCTTCCTGAACACGCTGTTCAACGGCTTCTCCCAGATGGGCGTCGATCCGTTCGTGCAGGACGTTCTGAAGGGCGTTGTCCTTGTGCTTGCCGTCACGCTTGACGTTGCCAGCAACAAGAAGAAGTCCTGATTGACCTGACCGAAGTATCACAGAAAGGTTGGGTGAACAATGGATAACAACTACATCTTAACATTAAAGAATATCACAAAAGAGTTCCCCGGCGTCAAGGCGCTGGATGACGTCACCATCAACATTGAGCGCGGCACCATCCACGGTCTGGTCGGCGAGAACGGCGCAGGCAAGTCCACCCTGATTAAGGTTCTGGCCGGTATCTACCAACCGAATAAGGGCGAAATCATTCTGGACGGCAAGCCCTGCCGCTTTAACAGCCCCATCGAGGCACGCCGTGCCGGCATCAGCGTTGTCCATCAGGAAATCAAGCTGGCCGAGCCGCTGAGCGTTGCGGAAAATATGTTCCTTGGCAACGTCCAGCTGAAAAACGGTCTGGTTGACTGGAAGGGCATGCGCCGCCGCGCGTGGGAGATCGTTGAAGATCTCGGCATGGACATCGACATCAACGCGCAGGTCTCGTCTCTGACCGTCGCGAAAAAGCAGATCGTCGAGATCATGCACGCCATTAACAATAATTCCCGCATCCTGATCATGGATGAGCCGTCGGCCGTTTTGACCGACCGCGAGCTGGAGGTTATGTTCCGCATTGTCAAGCAGCTGCGCGACAAGGGCATCACCATCATCTATATCTCGCACCGTCT
The DNA here is from genome assembly GCA_902796245.1 of Oscillospiraceae bacterium. Taxonomy (GTDB): domain Bacteria; phylum Bacillota; class Clostridia; order Oscillospirales; family Oscillospiraceae; genus CAG-170. The sequence continues at coordinate 6,460 of CADBOK010000089.1, forward strand.
GGACGAAATCTTCGGCCTGTGCAGCAACGTCAGCGTCCTGCGCGACGGCTGTCACATCGACACGATTCCGGTCGCTTCCGTTGACCGTCAGGGCCTGATCAACATGATGGTCGGCCGTGAGATGGGTCAGGAGTATCCGAAAGAGGTTGGCAACGTCGGCGGAACGATTCTGGAGGTCAAAAATCTCAGCCGCGGCATTTTGCAGGACATCAGCTTTGAGGTCAAGTCCGGCGAGGTATTTGGCATTTCGGGTCTGGTCGGCGCTGGCCGCACCGAGCTTGCCCGCGCCATCCTCGGCATTGACAAGCCGGAATCCGGCGAGGTCTATGTCCGCGGAAAGAAAGTTCACTATCGTACGTTTGCCGACGCCATCCGTGACGGTCTTGGCCTGATCCCAGAGGATCGCAAGCTCCAGGGTCTTGTCCAGATTATGTCGGTCAAGCGGAACACCACGCTGGTCAACATGAAGCGCGTACTGCGCGCCGGTGTGATCAGCAGCTCGCTTGAGGAAAAGCTGAGCAAGGAATACGCCGACAAGCTGCACGTTGTCACGCCGAGCATGGAGACCGAGGTACAGTATCTCTCCGGCGGCAACCAGCAGAAAGTGGTTATCGCAAAGTGGCTGTTCCAGAACTCGGAGATCCTGTTCCTTGACGAGCCCACGCGCGGCATCGACGTTGGCGCAAAGGCAGAAATTTACCGTCTGATCAACCGGATGGCAAAGGAGGGCAAGACCATCATCATGATCTCGTCCGAAATGCCTGAGCTGCTCGGCATGTGCGACCGCATCATGGTTATGCATGAGGGTCACAAGATGGGCGAGCTGAACGCGGCCGAAGCTACACAGGAAAAGATCATGGCGCTTTGCAGCTGATGATCCAAACAACGGTCTAATCAGGCGCAGCCTGTTAGATAAAATTTAAGGAGGAATTACAAAATGAAGAAACTGATCGCGATGCTTCTTGCAATGGTCATGGTTCTGGGCCTGGTTGCCTGCGCAGCCAAGACGGAGCCCCCCGCGGCCGACACCAAGACCGAGACGCCCGCTGCGGAGACGCCCGCAGCAGAAACACCCGCTGAAGAGACCCCGGCTGAAGAAACGCCCGCTGCTGAAGGCGCTGTCAAGACCGACGAAATCGCAACCGAGGGCAAGGCTGCTGAGCTCGGCATTCCCGCCGCTGTTGTCCTGCAGGACACCACCGCGCTGGAAGGCAAGAAGATCGGCTGCTCCATCTGCTACAAGGGCGACGAATGGTGCGCAGCTCTGGCACAGGCTCTGGAAGCACTCGGCGCATACTACGGCGCTGACATCGTCTGCGAGGACGGCGACCTGAACGACGAGACCCAGACCAAGCAGATCGAGAACATGATTTCCAACAACGTTGACATCATCATGGTTGACCCCATCACCCCCGACGGCTCCGGCATTGCGTTGACGAATGCGGTTGAGGCCGGCATTCCCGTCATCATCTACGACGGCTACTGGACCGACGGCGAGGAAAAGGCTGTCACCACCGTCACCTGGGATCAGAAAGCAACCGGCACGCTGGTTGGCGAGTACTTCGTCAACTATGTTAAGGAAAACAACGGCGGCAAGTGCCGTGTGGTTGAGCTGACCAACGCTGTTTCCACGCACTGCCAGGAGCGCTTTGTTGGCCTGCATGAGGTTATCGACGCTGCCAATGCAGACGGCTGCGAAATCGAAATCCTGAACAAGTACGACTCTCAGGGCAACCGCGAGACTGCATACAACGCAATCTCCGCCATCGTCGAGCCGTATGACTACATCATCTCCGACGTTGACAACGGCGCGATGGGCGCAGTTGCAGCGCTGCAGGCTGTTGGCAACACCGACGTCAAGGTCTTCTCCATGGGCGCTTACGGTGCAGAGCCGTTCGGCAAGCTGCATGACAATGACGTGAACTATCAGGCTTGCCTGAACGTTGACGCTTGGGTTCTGGCACAGTTCATCTACGAAGGCGCAATCAGCTACTTCGAGGGCAAGGACGTTCCCACCAAGACCAACATCGACCTGTTCGTTGTTGACAGCACCAACGTTGAGAACTTCTGGAGCTTCGACTAATCTCTGGCAAATTCCGTAAACCGCGTAATCGCAGGGGGCGCAAGCCCCCTGCATCCGCAGGCGCATTGCGCCGATGCCCGCAGAGAGAAAACCGCGTTTTTGAAATTCGTGTTCCTTTCTGCGGAAAAATTATTAGACATAAATCGTTACACAAAATCACATAGAAAATTGAAAGCATCCGTCGTAAGATAGGAGCAGGACAAAACGAACCGCCGTCTGGCAGCAGCGGCGATGCTCCGGCACAGCCGAACAAGGCATATCCCGCCGGCACAGCCGGCAAAAAACGTATAAGCTTGGAAATAATCGCAAAACTTCTGCGTTTTAGAATCATAGAAGGAGACAATTGCTATGAAAAAACTTCGTTGGGGCGTTATCGGCGCGGGCGGCATTGCAGACCGCAGAACGATTCCCGGAATGATGCTGGCGAATAACGCCGAGCTGATCGCTGTAATGGAGATCAATATGGAGCTGGCGGAAAAGTCCCGCGCCAAGTGGGGCTGCAAGCGTGCGTATGACAGCGAGGCTGCGCTGCTGGCCGATCCCGAGATTGACGCGGTTTATATCGCGTCCCCCGTTGTGCTGCACGCCAAGCAGGCCATGATGGCCGCCGACGCTGGCAAGCATATTCTGATTGAAAAGCCGCTGGCCATGACCTCGGAAGAGGGGCAGAAGGTCGTTGACTACTGTGAGAGCAAGGGCGTCAAGATTGCGGCAGGTCTGATGATGCGCTTTGGCGCATACGTCATGGCTATGAAACAGGCCATTGCCGACGGCAAGATCGGCCGTCCGGTTTCGGGCTTCTCGCAGTTCACCTGCTGGTATCCCGATATGCCCGGCAACTGGCGTCAGAGCAAGAAAAACGGCGGCGGCGGCGCAATGATGGACATGGGCGTGCACTGCATCGACCTGATGCAGTATGTCACCGGCTCAAAGGTCAAGCAGGTTGCGGCGTTCCACGACACGCTGACGTTCCACTATGAGGTGGAGGACACGTCTACGGTTCTGATGCGGCTGGAAAACGGCTGCGAGTGCGTGGTGCAGTCCAACTTCAATATCCCCGACGAAGCCTCCAAGTGGCGTCTTGAGTTCTTCGGCGATCAGGGTCATCTGGTTGGCGAAAACATCATCGGCCAGATCGACGGCGGTACGCTGGACGCGATGTTCTGCGGCGAGGTTGGCGGCTATGACGCACAGCAGGACACCAAGGACGTCAAGGGCGAGCAGCTGGACGTGGAGTTCGGCAATATGTACACGCGCGAGATTGAGTCGTTCGGCAATTCGATCCTGAACAATCTTCCGCTGGAGGTTCCGGCGTCTGATGCGGTGCAGGTGCAGCGCGTTATGGAGGCGGCCTACCGTTCCAACGACAACAAGTGCGTTGTTGATCTGTAATTCAAAGAAAATTCCACAATCATGCTTCCCGCGCCGCCTGCGGCGCGGGAAGATAAAAAGAAACTGATTCCATAACGGTAGCGTCAATGACGCGAAGAGGTAAACTATGAACAGACCACTCGATTTTGCTGTCGGCTTGTTCAATTGCTGCCGCGATCCGTAACTGCTTCAGAATGTCCGTCTGTCAACAAACTGATATTCTGAAAGGAGTCAATTTTAAATGGAGAAGAAAGCATCGGATTTCCGGTATAACACCGGCGAAACCAAAGTCCCGTGGGCTGCGGTCGGCGAAAACTATAACGCGCAGGATTTGATGACCATCATCCGGTTTATGATGAAAGGCAAGGGCGAGGCCTACGACGAGGCGCTGAAAACGGTTGAGAAGGACGTTCTCGCGCTGGACAAGGTTTCCGCGCCCCCGGCAAAGCTGTCGCTGGACGTGGAGGTTGGCAAGGCCGAGAATATGTGCGACGAATATCTGCACACCACTGGCTCTACATTTTTGACCAACTGCACAGCGGGCTTTGAGATTGCCTGCAAGTATACTGGACTGAAGCCAGGAGACGAGGTTATCGTCCCGGCCATCACGTTTGCCGCAACCATGGCGTATCCGCTTTCCATCGGCTGCAAGCTGGTGTTTGCGGATGTCGATCCGCTGACGCTGAATATGGATCCCAAGGACGTGGAGAAAAAGATCACCGACAAGACGAAGATGATCATCCCCGTCCACATTGGCGGCTATCCAGTCGATATGGATCCGATCATGGCGCTGGCCAAGCAGCACGATATTGTCGTCCTTGAGGACGCGGCGCACGCCTTTGGCGGCGAGTATAAGCACCGCAAGCTCGGCACAATCGGCGATTTTGGCTCGTTCTCGTTCCACGAGGTCAAGAACATCACCTCCTTTGGCGAGGGCGGCATCCTGTGTTCCAACGTGACAGAATTCCTGCCCGAGATGCGCCGCGCGCGCTTCCTTGGCACGGATTTCAGCAAGCATATCCCGAACTGGCTGTATGACGTCACCGCCATCCGCGGCAAGAACGGCCCGTTCGTCGCAACCAACTTCTCCACCACCGAGATTCAGGGTCTGGGCTTGCAGCTCCAGATTGCCCGAATCGACCAGATTATCGAAGCGCGCCGCCGCGCGTCCGAATATCTGACAAAGCGCCTTTCCGCCTGTGACGCTCTGATCCCGCAGGATCTGGGCAATGACGAAATCAAACCCACGTTCCATCTGTATCAGCTTCAGATCATCCCCGAAAAAGCGGGCGGCGATATTCAGCTGTTCAAGAAAAAGATGGACGCAAAGGGCGTCACGCAGATTCCTCACTTTGGCCCGCTGTATAAGTTCGAAATCCTGCGTGAGTATGGCTATGACGAAAAGGCAATCGCTGAGAGCTGCCCGGTGTGCGAGGAGGTATTCAACCACCGCTTTACGCACTTCCCGGTCTACGGCCTGACGCCGGAGCAGCTGGACTATATGGCCGACGCGATTCTCGAGTCTGTTGACGAGATGCAAAGAGGCGTGTAAGCGGCCAACGTTCGTAAATTTGCAACTGTTTTACACTTGAAGAAATGAGGTTTTAACATGAGCGAGAAAAAAGAAATTGTCATGAATGGCGCTGGCGTTGCCGAGCTGGGCTTCCCCGGCTGGCCGCAGTTTGACCCGAAGAGCAAGGCGGAAATCGCCGAAGCACTCGACACCGGCGCGGTCTGCTACTGGACCGGCCATAAGGGCATGGAATTTGAGGACAAGTTCGCCAAGTGGTGCGGCGCAAAGATGGCAATTTCCTGCACCAACGGCACGGCTGCGCTGCACATCGGCATCGCAACGCTGGGCATCGGCCCTGGCGATGAGGTGATCGTGCCGTCCTACTCGTTCATCGCGTCCTCGTTCGCGGTGGTGCAGGCGGGTGCGGTGCCCATCTTCTGCGACGTGGATGAGAGCCACACCATCGACCCTGATGACATCGAAAGCAAGATCACCGAGCGCACCAAGGGCATTGTCATTGTCCATCTGTATGGCGTTGTATGTGACATGGATCGCATCATGGCCATTGCCCGCAAGCATAACCTGTACGTTATCGAGGACTGCGCGCAGGCCATCGGCGGCAAGTATAAGGGCAAGTCCGTCGGCACGATCGGCGACGTGGGCTGCTTCTCGTTTGCACAGTCCAAGCACTTCACCACCGGCGGCGAGGGCGGCATGGTCGTCACCAACGACGAGGATCGCGGCTGGGAGGCACGTTCGTTCCGTGACCACGGCTATGACGTCAAGGCCAGAATGAATATGCTGGCGCTGGAGGAGAAGCTGCCCTATATCCACAACCGTGTGGGTTTCAACTTCCGTATGACCGAGATGCAGTCCATCGTCGGCATCAACGAGCTGGCGCGTCTGGAAACGTGGAATCTGCCGCGCCGCTTTGAGTACGCCAAGATGTACCGCGAGGCGCTGGGCAAGCTCGAGGGCGTCAAGTCGCTGCCGGTTGACACCGAGGAGCGTCAGTGCGCTTACTGGTGGTTCCCGATCATTCTGAATCTGGACAAGCTGGACATCGACGCGCCCGCGTTCCTTAAGGAAATGGCCGGCATGGGCATTCCCTGCTACGGCATTCAATGGCCGGAAGCATACGAGGAAAAGGCATATAAGGAGCTCGGCGGCTTTGGCTCACATAAGTTCCCGTTCTGCTCCAAGGAGTACACCCGCGAGGGTCTGACGTATGAGGGCGTTGTATGCCCGGTGGCAAAGAGCCTGCGTGCCCGCACGGTGAACCTGTTCCTGCATCCCACGTGGGAAAAGGAGCACATCCAGAGAGTCATCGACGCGTTCACCACAGTGCACAACGCGCATCTGAAAAAGTAAAACAGCAGAAGCTGTATAAAACCGGCAAGCTGCCGCAGCCAACGGCTGCGGCAGCTTTTGCAGATACAGGAGGAAACAGAAATGGCAAATTTACAGGCTGGCTTTGCACGCGTGGACGTTACCCCGCCGCTTGGCATTGAAATTTCGGGTTATTTTGTCGAGCGCTTTGCGTCCGGCATTCTTGACGCGCTGGAGGCTTCGGCGCTGGCGCTTCGCTGCGGCGACGATCAGGCGATTTTGATTGCGCTGGACAATCTGATGATCGACAAGGAGACGATGCACGCCTATCGCGCGGCCATCGCCGAACGAACCGGCGTCAAGGCGGAGGCAGTGTTTATCGCCTGCTCGCACACGCACACAGGGCCGCTGGTTGGCAAGAGCGAGCTGGACGAAAACAAGTACGGCGAAAAGGAATATGGCGACTATCTGGGACGCAAGCTGTGCGACTGTGCGGTGATGGCAGTGCGCGACATGACGGATGCGAAGATGGGCTACGCCGTGGGCTGTGCGCCGCATATCGCATTTGTGCGCCGCTTCCGGATGAAGGATGGCTCAATCCGCACAAATCCCGGCGTGAATAACCCCGATATCGTTGCGCCGATCGGCGATGTAGACGAGCGGGTGAACGTGCTGCGCTTTGTGCGCAAGTGCGCGCCGGATATTGTAATTGCCAACTTTGGCGTACACCCGGACGTGGTGGGCGGCGACGAGATTTCGGCGGACTTCCCGCGCTTTGTGCGCGAGACGACCGAGGCGGCGCTGGACAACGTGCGGTGCATGTTCTTTAACGGCGCGCAGGGCGACGTGAACCACGTGAATGTGCACCCTGTGGGCGGCGATGCAAACGGTCTGCATCCGTGCTTTGACGACGCAGACCGCGGCTATGCGCACGCAAAGCACATGGGGCGCGTGATTGCGGGTGCGGTTTTGCAGGTATATGAAAAGGTGCAGTTCTGCGATGTGGACTGCGTCCGCGCTGCCGAGCGGATTGTAAACGCGCCGTCGAATATGCCGACAGCCGAGGAGGCCGCGCGCGCGGAGAAAATTGTGGAGCTGCACAACGCCGGACGCGATGCAGAGCTGCCGTTTGCGGGCATGGAGCTGACGACGGCGGTAGCCGAGGCGCTGCGGATGAAGCATCTGAAAGACGGCCCGGAGACGTTCCCGCTGCCGCTGAGCGGCGTACGCGTAGGACCGGTTGCGTTCCTTGGCATCCCCGGTGAACCGTTTACGGGCATCGGCCGGGGGCTGAAAGACGGTTCGCCGTTTGCCATGACGCTGCCGTGCTGCCTGACGAACGGCGCGGAGGGCTATTACCCAATGAAAGAGGCATACGACGAGGGCGGCTATGAGGCCAGAAGCTCCAACTTTAAGGCTGGCATTGCCGAGCTGCTCATCGACGAGGGCGTCAAGCTGCTGAAGTCGCTGTAAAAAAGAGAAAGCGTCCTTTCCTGGCCGGGGGAGGGACGCTTTTTTGCTGCGCGCAGGGACGAACAGAGTCGTCTGCCCCCACAAACGCATGGCCGGCAATGTGTACAGGATGGTCCCGTCAAGATTTATGCGCAAATTTATTTGCAGGCTCCGGCTGAGTGAAGTCAGCCGGCAATAGAGGTGTCGTCCACGACCGCCTCCAAGTGCTTCATGTTCATATATTTCTTGTTGCCCCACTGGGTGCCTGCCACATGGCGCAGCCTCGCGCAGACCAGCATCAGGGCGGAATCTCCGTCAGTGAACGTCCCCACCACCCGTGTCCGTCGGCGGATCTCACGGTTCAGCCGCTCG
>CADBOK010000090.1 GCA_902796245.1 Oscillospiraceae bacterium
CGGCTCGACACCATCCGCGAATACGCGGAGTTCGGCTCCGGCTTCAAGATCGCCATGCGCGACCTTGAAATCCGCGGCGCGGGCGATTTGCTGGGGGCAGAGCAGTCCGGCCATATGATGACCGTCGGCTATGACATGTATCTGAAGCTGCTCGAGGACGCCGTGCTCGAAGAGCGCGGCGAGGCGGCGCAGAAGGAGCCTGAATGCACCGCCGACCTCACCGTCACCGCGAACATCAACAAGGACTATGTCCCCTCCGGCGAGCAGCGCATGGATCTCTACCGCCGCATGGCGGCCATCCGCACGCAGGAGGATGCCGACGAGCTGCTCGACGAGATTGTCGACCGCTTCGGCGATCCCCCGAAGGGCGTCATGAACCTCATCGCTATTGCGCTGCTGCGCGCAAGAGCCGCAGCGGCGGGTATCACGGAAATTTCGCAGAAGGACGGCGCGATTCTCCTGTCGCTTTCCACGATGGACTTTGCCGCCATCTCCGGCTGCTGCGCGGAGGCGCAGTTCAAGGGCCGCATCTTCTTCTCGGCAGGGAAGGTCCCGATGCTGTCTGTCAAGCTCAAAAAGGCCGAAGACCCCTTAAAGCTTGCAACCCAGCTCGTCGGCGTCTACGCCGCGTTGCGCGCACAGACAGCGGGGACGTAAATTCAGCACGAATACGCATGCAATTACTTACCCGACAGCGGCTATGCTTTTTTGCCGCACGCATGTGTACCACCCGAAAATGTTAATAGAAATTTCAGAATTCCAGAGCCCGTTCCTGTCGGGAATGCCGTTGCAAAAAGCGGGCGTTTTATGTATAATACAGTCACAAAACAGATTATGTCGCCCTGCGGCTTTTGAATAGGAGGGATTCTTATCAGAAAGAAAGGCAGATTTGAGGCCAGCCGCCCCGCGCGCAAAACCGCGGCGGACCGGGCTGCTGCGCCGAAGAAGCAGCCGTCCGGCAAGGCCGGGAAAAAGGCAGCCGTCATCGCGGGTTGCGTCGCGCTGCTGGCTGTGCTCGGTATTTGCACCTATGGCTTTATTTTAAAGGGAAGCGACACCATCTTCCCGAACGTCTATGTCGCCGGCGTGAACGTCGGCGGACTCAAACGCGACGCGGCGATCAACGCCGTGACGCTCGCCGTCGAGCAGGAGACGGCCACCGATACGCTCACCGTCGTCCTGCCCGACCGGACGATCGACTTCACCCCCGAGATCACGAATGTCGCCCTCAACCCGGACGAGGCGGCGGACGCCGCCATGCACTATGGCCGCGACGGCGGTCCTATCAAGGCGCTCATCACCTATGAAAAGGCGAAAAAGACCCGGCAGGATATCTCGCTCGAATCCGGCACGAATCTCGATACCGCGTATATCCGCGACCTGATCGACCAGACCGCCCGCGCCTGCGCGTCGGAAAAGGTCGACCCGACCGTCACGGTCGACGCGGACGCCAAGACCGTCACAGTCGTGACCGGTTCGCCGAAAATTTCGCTCGACGCCGACAAGCTCTATGAAGCGGTCGTCGCCCGGTTCAACGCGGGCGATCTGTCCGAGCTGAAGTTCGACTACGACACCGAGCCCTGCGCGCCGGTCGACCTGCAGCAGTATTACGACCAGTTCGCGACCGAGATGAAGGATGCGTACTACGACGAGGAAAAGAAGGAGCTGGTCGCGGAAAAGGTCGGCTTCGGCTTCGACGTGTCGTATTACACGCAGCAGCTCGCCATGGCCGAACCCGGCACGAAGCTCACCATCCAGGCTGAGGAAATGCAGCCGGAGGTCACGCTGGCCGATCTGGAAAAAGAATACTTCTCCGACGTGCTCGGCTCCTGCGACAGCCCGCATACCGCGCAGGCAGGCCGCACAAAGAATCTGGAGCTGGCCTGCAAGGCCATCGACGGCACCATCCTGAATCCGGGCGATGAGTTCTCGTTCAACAAGATCGTCGGCGAGCGCACCGCGGATAAGGGCTATCAGGCCGCCATCGTCTACCAGACCGGCGGCAAGAGCGAGGCGGAGCTCGGCGGCGGCGTCTGCCAGGTCGCGTCCACAATTTATACCGCCTGCCTCTACGCCGATCTCAAGGTCACGGAGCGCGCGCCGCATATGTTCACCGTCACCTATGTCCAGCTCGGCATGGATGCAACGATCTACTGGGGCAGTCTCGACTATAAGTTCGTCAACAGCACGGATCATCCCCTGCGCATCGATGCCTCCGTCTCCGGCGGCTATGTCCACATCAAGCTCGTGGGCACCGCGCCGCAGGATAAGGGCTACGATCATATCGTCCTGCGCCACGAGGTCGTTGCGACCATTCAGCCCAAGATGGAAATCGACGGCGATAAGACCATCATCACCGATGCCGGTACCGCCGTCGACGAAAACGGCAACACCGTCAACATTGTCGTCGACAAGGACGGCAACAAGTATGTCAAAGGCGACATGGTGCAGTATTCCTACGTCGGCAAGACTGTCATGGCCTACCGCGATTACGTGGACGCAAACGGGGCGGTCATCAAGACCGAGACGCTGCACAAGGATGCATACCAGGCCCGCAACACGAGCTATAAATGCACCCCGTACGTTGAGCCTGAAGAGCCCGATGAGCCCGATGAGCCGGATCCCACTGACCCGACTGATCCGACGGATCCCACCGATCCGACGGACCCCACGGAGCCCGTCACCCCCACCGAACCCGACCCGATCAACCCGTGGGATTGACCCGCTGAATACCGGACCCCCGGCAGCCCATATGGGCCGCCGGGGGTCTTCTGCGTTACAGCCGGATATGGGCCGTAATATTGTTTTCTCCCTCCGCACGCTCGAAGCCCTGTGATTCGTACAGGGAAATTGCAGGCTCGTTGTCGATGTCCACCAGAAGGGACATGCTGTTCGGGTGGTTTTCCCGGATCGCCGCGGCCAGAAGCGCGCGGCCAAGGCCGCGCCTGCGGCTTTCTTTGCGGACAAACAGGTCATACGGCTCGTTTTCCGTGCTGTTGTACGTCAGGTCGATGTAGCCGGAAACCTCGCCGTCCTCGATTGCCAGCAGAACGCGGAAAATTTCCGGCGCGGCCAGCACGTGCTCGCCCGTCCAATAGCGGTCGACGGTGTGCAGCGCCAGATACTGCGCCCGGAATTCCGGGCGGTAGGGCACGACGCGCGCGTCCGGCGTATACGGGACAGCCCGCCGCAGGACGAGCTTCTGCTGCTCCGGGTCAAACTCCGCGCTAAGCGCCTCAAGCGCCGCCCGCAAAAGCCGGTTGCGCGGGTTATAGACGAAATCCGCCTGATAGCCGGGATAGGCCGAGTGCAGATGCGCAAGCAGCTCGTCATACGACGCTGCGCTTCTGGAAAGCCCGGCCAGCAGCTCCAGATACCGTTCGTCCTCCAAAACCAGCAGCGCAAACGCACCCGTGATCGCTTCGCCTTCAAATGTCCCGAACACGCGCGTATGCGGGTTTTCCGGCGCGTCCAGCAGATTCCGGCGCAGCTGCTGCTCTGTCAGGAGCATGGGATCGCGGTAGTCGGGGTCTGCGTTGCAGGCCCGGATAAAGTCCAGATACGGCGTGAGCGTGTGCAGATCTTGCAGCATATCGCGGCTTCCTTTCAGTCATTTTTTCGTATCTGTATTGTATGGCCTTCTCCGGCGCTTGTCAAACGGTGCGGGACACTGTATAATCATTATCAGATTTTGATTGATCCTCGGAGGTGGCTGCATGTCTCTTGCGGAAAAACGGCTGTTCCTGCTGGATATGGACGGCACGATCTATTTAAGCGAAACCCTCTTCGACGGCACGCTGGACTTTCTGCGCTACGTGCGCGCCATCGGCGGCCGGTATCTGTTCCTGACGAACAATTCCTCACGCGGAACCGACGCCTATATCGCCAAAATGGCCCGCCTCGGCATCGAGGCCTTCCCCGACGATTTCCTGACCAGCGCAGACGCGGCGATCCGGTATCTGCGCGGCCGGTACCGGCCGGAGACGGTCTATTACGTCTGCGGAACGGAATCTCTTAAAAATCAGCTTCGTCTGGCGGGGCTGCGGGTGGCCGAGACGCTGCGGGACGACATTTCCGTCGTGCTTCTGGGCTACGATACAGAGCTGACCTATGAAAAGCTGGAAACCTGCTGCATCCTGCTGAACCGGGGTGTCGACTATGTTGCCACGCATCCCGACCTCGTCTGCCCGACGTGGTACGGCAGCGCGCCGGACTGCGGCAGCGTAATTGAAATGCTCCACACCGCGACAGGCCGCCGCCCGAAGGTCATCGGCAAGCCGCAGCCTGAGATGGCCCTGCTGGCCATGGAGCAGACCGGCTTCTCGCCGCGCGAAACGTGCCTCATCGGCGACCGGGTGTATACCGACATCGCCTGCGGCGTGAACGCTGGGATCGACACGATCTTCGTCCTGTCCGGCGAGGGCGTGATGGACGATATCGAAAAATACGGCGTTCAGCCGGCGTATTGCATGCAGAATATCCGCGAAGTCCTCAATACATTAGAAAAGGAAGAACCGAAATGAAGCTCAACAACAAGCGCACCATCCTGGTCGGCCTCGCGTTCTTGTCCATCTGCGCGTTCTGGCAGATGTATGACAGCATCGTGCCGCTGATTCTCACGAAGACCTTCCACATGAACGAAACCTTCTCCGGTGCAATTATGGCGGCGGACAACATTCTGGCGCTCTTCCTGCTGCCGTTCTTCGGCTCCGTCTCGGATAAGAGCCACACGAAGATCGGCAAGCGCATGCCCTTTATCCTCTTCGGCACCGGCTGCGCCATCATCCTCATGAACATTCTCCCCCTGCTCGACAACAGCTACGCTGCGCAGCCCTCCGGATTCAAGACGGCCTCGTTCGTCATCGTCCTCGGCCTGCTGCTCGTCGCCATGGGAACGTACCGTTCCCCCGCCGTTGCCCTCATGCCCGACGTGACGCCCAAGCCCCTGCGCTCGCGCGCGAATGCCATCATCAATCTGATGGGCGCGGTCGGCGGCATTCTGTATCTCGGCGTCGCGGCTGTGCTTTATCCCAACTCCAAGACCGCGGGTGTGGAGCATGTGAACTATCAGCCGCTGTTCATCGTCGTCTCGGCCATCATGTTCATCGCCGTCGCCGTGCTCTTCCTTACGATCAAGGAGCCGAAGCTCACGGCGAAAAATCAGGCGCTTGAAAAGCAGCACCCCGAATGGAACCTCGCGCAGGACGACGGCAGCGGCCATGAGACGCTCCCGAAGCCCGTCAAAAAGAGCCTCGGCTTCCTGCTGGCCTCCATCGCGCTCTGGTTCATCGGCTATAACGGCGTGACGACTTGGTTCTCGACGTATGTCGACGTCGTTATGGGACAGGGTCTCGGCGGCGCGTCGACCTGCCTGCTCATCGCCACGGCGGGCGCTATCGTCTCGTACATCCCCATCGGTCAGATCGCCTCGAAAATCGGCCGCAGACGCACCATCCAGTGCGGCACCATCCTGCTCGCCGTCTGCTTTGCCAGCGGCTATGTGCTTACAACGACGTTTACCTCCATCAATGCCATCATGTTTGTCGTCTTTGCCCTTGTCGGCCTTGCGTGGGCCGCGATCAATGTCAACTCGCTTCCCATGGTCGTCGAGATGTGCAAGGGCTCGGACATCGGCAAATTCACCGGCTATTATTACACGGCCTCCATGGCCGCGCAGGTTGTCACGCCCATTGTTGCCGGTACGCTCATGCGCAAGATCGACTACCGCGTTCTGTTCCCGTATGCCGCGCTGTTCGTCGCGCTGAGCTTCGTGACGATGCTCTTCGTCCACCACGGCGACGCCAAGGCCGAAGCCAAGAAAGGGCTGGAAGCGTTTGAGGAGATGGACGATTGACCCCGTCCGCATAACCTTTGCAGGGGTCGATGCCGGTCACAGCCGTTCGCGACGAAGGAGCGTTACGGATGTGGGTCTGCCGCTTGCCGGTACACATCGACCCGGCAG
>CADBOK010000091.1 GCA_902796245.1 Oscillospiraceae bacterium
CTGCCGGGTCGATGTGTACCGGCAAGCGGCAGACCCACATCCGTAACGCTCCTTCGTCGCGAACGGCTGTGACCGGCATCGACCCCTACGAACAAGTGGGAAACCGCCTTCGGATTCGCCAATGATTTCCGTTAGAAAACCATCTTCTGCCGGGCGGAGCAGCGCCCCGCCCCTACAAATTGCGTTTGTTTTGATGGTCTGCGTTACGGTTCTTCCGGCTTTTTCAGCTTCTTTTCCGGCTTTGCTTCACCGGAGGCGAAGGCCCAGATCTTGTTGAAGAAGGGCTTATTGAAATAGAACAGCCAGACGGCGACGGCGCCGAGGGCGATGGTCAGGAGGGACGAAACGCTCACGTCGGACAGGAAGTGCATGCCCATGCGCAGGCGGGAGAACGCGACAACAAGCGTCCAGACGCCGCCGAGGGCCATGAACAGCTTTTCCTTATCGTGCAGACGGCGGTAGAGCGTCGGCAGGAGGATCAGGAGCATGGAGCAAGCGGCGCAGGCCGTATGGCCGGACGGGAAGGAACGGAACTCGTCGGACGAAACGCCGTCGGCAACGAGCTTTTTCTTGAGCGCCGTACCGGCCTGCCACCAGTTGGAGAAATAGGTATCGTTGCCCGTGGAATAGATCAGACGCATGCGGGCGCGGCCCCAGGGTACTTTTATCATGTTGATGAGCAGCATGATGCCGACGCAGACCACGAGAACTGTGCAGATGAAGCGCAGGAGCGTCTTGGTCTGACACTCGCGCGTCAGGAACAGAAGCGCAAACGCGGTGAGCGCGTCGATGAACACCGTCACGAGCAGCGCGACGGGCATGGGAAGGGCGGGCACGTTGTCCGTCGCCTCATGAATGGCAAGAAACATGCTCGCAAGCGTCAGGCAGACGCCGAAGGCAAGCAGGACAATGTTCAGCTCCGGGCGGAATTTGGCGCGGTGTACAATCAGCAGAACACCGCAGGCGGCCAGCAGCGCAAACGCGGGCAGCTCACCGAAGGCGGCGAAGAACTGGCCGAGAGAGCTTTCGTGGCCGGGATAGAGAAATTTGGAGATCGGCAAATCCCAGATCGAGCCCGCAATCAGCATGACGAGCAGCACGAGGGCAGCCGTCAGCGCGCAGCGCGTATAGGTACGTTTGAGTTTTTTCATGAACAATCCTCTTTATGTTTCGATTGGTTCTGCCAGTATATCACATAATCCCGCAAATGACAAGTTGACGCGCGTTTCAAAACTTGATATCATCGAAGGGAGAAACGAGGTACCGTCATGAAACATGTGCATTTTGATTATGTAAACAAGTTTTCCTGTCTGGCGGGCGCGTGTCCGGATACGTGCTGCAAGGACTGGCAGATCATTCTGGATGCGGACGCCATCGCGCGCTACGCTTCCCTGCCCGGCGAACTGGGCGAACAGGTGCGCGCGGCCATGCTGACGGAAAACGGTGAAACGCGCTTCCGGGAACAGGATGGGAAGTGCGTCCTGCTGCGGGAGGACGGGCTCTGCCCGCTTCAGGCTGCCTATGGCGCAGATATGCTCTGCCGCACGTGCTTTACGCACCCGCGCTTCACCGAGGAATACGGCCAGACGGCGGAGCTGACGCTGTCTGTCTCGTGCCCGGAGGCGGCGCGGCTGCTTCTGGAGCATGACGCGCCGCTGGCGCTGACGGAGACGGACGACGGCGGGCCGGTCGTGCCGAACGAGCTTGACCCGGAATTATATCCGGCGCTGCTGGCCGCGCGGACGGCAGCGATCCGGCTGGCGCAGGACCGCGCACGGCCTGTTGCAGACCGGCTGGCGCTCATTCTGCTGCTGGCGCGGCGGGTGCAGCGGCTGCTGGACGAGGGACGGGACGAGCTTGTCCCGGTGCTGGCACGGCGGTTCCTTGGAAAGCAGTATCAGGAACGGAGCCTTGTCCGGCTGGCGCGGCTGCGGAGCCGAAACGGGCGGTTTTTCCCGTGCTGGATGGTACTCAATAATATGGAGCATCTGACACGCCGGTTTGAAGCGATGCTGGACGCCGCCGTAAATCAGGACGCGCCGCCCGCGCGCTTCCGGGCGGAATTTTCCGTCCAGTATGAGAATCTGCTGGTCTATTTCCTGTTCCGTCTGGCGCTCAAGGCCGTGAACGACCGGCAGTATCTGGCGCGGATCGAAATGTGCGTGTTCCATCTGCTCTGTCTGCGCGAGCTTGTCGCGGACGCAAAGACCGTGCAGGAGCTGACGGCCGCTGTGAGCCTTTACAACAAGGAGGTCGAGCATTCGGAGGAAAATCAGGCGCTGCTGCTGAAGCTCTTCCGGCGCGGGACGCTCCGATGGCAGTATCTGGCTTCCATTCTGGATCTCTGACCGGCTGTACGCCGGAGGCGGACAGCCGGCGCTTCCTTTTTGCCCAGAAACGGACAGCTTTTTTCGTGTAAAGCGACGAATTTATAAAATACTACTTTACTTTCAAGCGCTAAAGTGTTACCATAATCAGACCTGAATACTACCATAACAAAAGGAGATATTCCATCTTGAACAATCGAAATAAACGTTCCGATCCCGACAGCGAGCTCTACAGCGCCATTCTCAAGCTCCAGACTGTCGAGGAATGCTACGATTTCTTTACCGATCTGTGCACATTTTCCGAGCTCAAGGCCATGGAGCAGCGCTTTGAGCTGGCGAAGCTTCTGAACGACGGTCTGATTTACAACGATATTCTGGAAAAGACCGGCGCGTCCAGCGCGACCATCAGCCGCGTCAACCGCAGTCTCAACTACGGCATGGGCGCGTACCGCATCCTCTTCGACCGCATGAAGGAAGAAGAGCAGGCCAAACAGCAGGAGCAGCAGGCGTGAGCGCATACGAATCGCTCGCGGCCTGCTATGACGAGCTGACCTACGATATCCAATACGAAAAAACGCTGACCTTTTTTGAGCGGCTGTGCGCGCGGGAGCATGTGCAGCCGCATTCGGTTCTGGATCTGGCCTGCGGGACGGGCTCTTTGTCCCTGCTGCTGGCTGGACGCGGGTACCGGGTGATCGGCGCAGATCTGTCAGAGGACATGCTGGCCGAGGCGGAGCGGAAGGCGCAGGCGCTGCCGGAGGAAAGCCGCCCGTTTCTGATCTGCCAACCGATGCAGCGGCTGCGTCTGGCAGAGCCGGTCGACGCGGTCGTGTGCGCGCTTGACAGCCTCAATTATCTCACGAAGCCTGCGGACTGCCGGAAGACGTTCCGGCGCGTATACGACGCATTGAAGCCCGGCGGGCTGTTCGTGTTCGACATCAATACGCCCGCGAAGCTGCGCGGGCTGGACGGACAGGTATTTCTGGACGAGACGGACGACGCATACTGCGTCTGGCGGACGGAGTTTGACGAAAAAAAGCGGCTGTGCTATTACGGCATGGACATTTTCCGGCTGGACGGCAGCCGCTGGGACCGCTCGTTTGAAGAGCACATTGAATACGCCTATGAGCCGGACGAGCTTGCGCAGTGGCTCGAAGCGGCAGGCTTCACGCGCATCCGGCGGTATGGCGACCGCGTGCTGCGCGCGCCGAAACCGGGCGAGCAGCGCATTTATTTTTCCGCAAAGAAGGACTGACTATGAAAGACGAACTTGTACGCGCCATGACAAAGGACGGCTTTGTGAACGCCGTCGCCGTCACCACGACCGGCATTGTCGAGCGCGCGCGGCAGATCCATAAAACGCTGCCAACCGCCACGGCGGCGCTCGGCAGGCTCCTGACAGCAGCATCCATGATGGGCAACATGCAGAAGGTCGACGACGGCTCCATCACGCTGCAGCTCAAGGGAGACGGGCCGCTGGGACGGCTGCTTGCCGTATCGGATGCAGAGGGCAACGTGCGCGGCTGGGTCGAGAACCCGCAGATCTCCATGCTGGAAAAGGCTCCCGGCAAGCTGGACGTCGGCGCGGCTGTCGGCACGGACGGCACGCTCACCGTAATCCGCGATCTTCGCATGAAGGAGCCGTATATCGGCACAATCGACCTTGTATCCGGCGAGATCGCCGAGGATATCACGTCGTATTTCGCCCAGAGCGAGCAGATCCCCACGGCCTGCGCGCTCGGCGTACTGGTCGGGAAAGACCAGTCTGTCACGGCGGCGGGCGGCTATATCATCCAGCTGCTGCCCGGCGCGCCGGACGATATCATTGATAAGATCGAAGCGGGCATCCAGAACGCGGACGCGGTCAGCCGTCTGCTGGCGGCGGGGATGGACGGACAGGTCGTGCTGGAGACAGTCCTGCACGGGTTTGAGCTGGAAATTCTCGAAACACAGCCGGTCGAGTACCGCTGCTACTGCTCGCGCGACCGCGTGACGCGGACGCTCATCAGCCTGGGCCGCAAGGAATTGCAGTCCATCGTCGACGACGGCAAGGATATCCACATCGACTGCCAGTTCTGCGACAAAATTTACGACTATACCCCGGAGCAGGTGCGGCAGATTTTAAAAGCGCTTGACGAATAATTACAAAACAGCACACCCATTGCGGTGTGCTGTTTTACTACGGAGGATATTTTATGATCGTTTCTTATCAGACCGGAGCAGAGTTTTTGCAGGATAATCAGGCGTATTTGCAGACGGATCCCTATCTTTCCACGTTTTTTACGCTGGATGCCCCGCTGTTGAAGGAAGCCGGCAAGATCAACTACGCGCTTCGCTGCGAGCAGGGAGACAAGCGGCTGCTGGCGTTGAAGGTCGAGCCGTATAACCTGCTGCTGTTCGGTGAGGAAGCGTTTGTGCCGGAGCTGCTGCGGTTTCTGTTTGACGGCGGCTATGAGATCAAAAACTATCTCTGCGCGTCGGAGCTGGGCTATGCGCTGATGCGGGAGCTGGAACCGTATGGCCGCCGCTATGAAGAAGCGCTCGCCATGGACTTTATGGAGGCGCGAAGCGTCACCGAGCCGTCTGCGCCGGAGGTCGAGACAGCGCATGAAGACGATCTGGACGAGATCTTTGACTGTGCGCAGCGGTTCGTTGCCGACTGCGGGCTGCTCGATAAGCCGGAAAAGGAGCCGTTCCGAAAGGTTCTCGGTTCGTTCCGGGTCATCCGGGCGGACGGAAAAATCGTCAGCATGGCGCGCATCGCACCGGCCACAAAGGACGATCTGCGGCTCGTACTTGTCTATACACGGGATGAATACCGCGGAAAGGGTTACGCGCGCAAGGTGGTCAACAGTGCAAAAAATGAGATCCTTGCATCCGGAAAGCGCGTGACGCTGAATGTCGACCGAAAAAACCCGATCTCCTATCATTTGTATCTGTCGCTTGGGTTCGAGCGTGTGTTCTCGCAGGGAGAATTCCGGCGGGTGGAATAAGATTTCAGAGAGACCGGAATAGGAGCTGACCGATATGGAAAAATGAAAATTCGTTTGATTATTGGCGTTGTGATAGGTGTCGTGGTCTTATTTTATATCTGCGCTATGTTTGGATTCTTTCCATTTACGATTTGTGATGATCTGGTCATACGGGCAGTTGCTTTCTGCACGTTGATCATCTGTCTGGTCATTGCGGTTTGTACCTTTTTTATTATTGATTTCTTAGATAAAAAATAGCACCCTGTAGGGGCGGACGACTCTGTCCGCCCGCAGGACACAGCGCTTTTTTCGGAAATCCGCGGCAAATTCGCAACATTTTCAGGGCCGACAGAGTCGTCCGCCCCTACAGAGTTCTATGCAGATTTGCGGCTGCCAGCGGGCAGAGCAGAGCCCCGCCCCTACCAACCTTTTGCATCAAAACAGCCACGTCCGGTATGGGCGTGGCTGTTCTGGTTATTCGAGCTCGAATGCGCCGGTGTAGAGCTGGTAGTAGGTGCCCTTCTGGGCGATCAGGTCGTCGTGGGTGCCACGCTCGATGATGCGGCCGTGGTCGAGGACCATGATCGCGTCGGAGTTCTGTACCGTCGACAGGCGGTGGGCAATGACGAAGACCGTGCGGCCCTTCATGAGCGCGTCCATGCCGCGCTGCACCAGAAGCTCCGTGCGCGTGTCGATGGAGCTGGTCGCTTCGTCGAGGATCATGACGGGCGGGTCGGCGACCGCCGCGCGGGCAATGGACAGCAGCTGGCGCTGGCCCTGCGAAAGATTTGCGCCGTTGGCCGTGAGCATGGTGTTGTAGCCGTCCGGCAGGCGGGTGATGAA
>CADBOK010000092.1 GCA_902796245.1 Oscillospiraceae bacterium
AGAGGCGTCCGCCCCTACAGAGGGTACGCGTTGGAAACACGCACTCAGATCTCCATCAGTTCCTTTTCCTTCTTGGCGCCCATCTCGTCGATCTTCTTGACGTAGTCGACCGCGTCGCGGCGGATGTTGCGGACGGCAACCTTGGAATCTTCTGCGTATTTGCGAACCTGCTTCGTGAGGTCCTTGCGGCGTTCCTCGGTCAGCTGCGGGAAGACGAGGCGGATGACGCGGCCGTCGTTCTGCGGGTTGATGCCGAGATCCGAGGTCTGGATGGCCTTTTCGATCGCCTTGAGGAGCGACCCGTCCCACGGCTGGATGACGAGCGTGCGGGGGTCGGGGGAAGAGACGGTGCCGACCTGGTTGATGGGGCTCGGCTGGCCGTAATACTCGACCGTGATGCGGTCAAGCACCTGCGCGTTGGCGCGGCCTGCGCGCACAGCGGCGAAGTCGGACGCGAGAACGTCGAGCGTTTTTTCCATTTTGCGCTGGAATTCCTTGAGATCTGCCATGTTATAGTTCCTCCTTTACAATCGTGCCGATCGGCTCGCCCATCACGACGCGCAGGATGTTCTGCGGATCCTTGAGAGCGAAGACCTGAACGGGAATATGGTTATCCATGGAAAGCGAAGTCGCCGTCGTGTCCATAACGGCCAGATGGCGGGCCAGCACCTCGTCGTAGGTGATGGCGTCGTATTTGACAGCGCTGGGGTCCTTGGCGGGGTCGGCGGAGTAAACGCCGTCGATGTTCTTTGCCAGCAAAATCGCGTCGGCGTTAATTTCCGCCGCGCGCAGCACCGCGCCGGTGTCCGTTGAGAAGAACGGGTTGCCCGTGCCGCAGCCGAAGATGACAACGCGGCCCTTTTCCAGATGCCGGATGGCCTTGGAGCGGATATAGGGCTCTGCGATCTGGTTCATGGCGATGGCGGTCTGCACCCGCACCTCCACGCCGCGCTGCTCGAGGCAGTCGGCCACGGCCAGCGCGTTGATGACGGTCGCGAGCATGCCCATGTGGTCCGCGCGCGTGCGCTCCATCTTGCCGCCGCCATCCTTGACACCGCGCCAGAAGTTGCCGCCGCCGACCACGACGCCGACCTGCACGCCTGCTTCGACGCACTGCCGGATGACGTCGCACACCCCGCCGATGACCGCGAAGTCCAGTCCCCGGTGCGCGTCGCCCGCGAGGGCTTCGCCGCTGATTTTGAGTAACACTCGTTTATATTTCGGTTCACGCATAGTCAGTGATCTCTCCTTTTCGATTCGCGTCTATTTTATAATAGATTCGGCGAGTTGAAAAGAGGAAAATGCAAATTTCCCGCATTGTTTTCACTTTTTTCACATTCTGGAAGCCTCCCGGCATTTTTGCATTGCGTTATCCGGACAAATCGGATATAATGTATAAATTACAGGACAATTCATCCGGGAGGATCTTTACATGGAAGAAGAAAGAAAGCCGTTGGAGAACCGAAATTTCATCGATGCGTTCATCGAAGAAGACCTTGCCCCCGGCGGGCGGTTTGAGGGAAAGCGCGTACACACCCGCTTCCCGCCGGAGCCGAACGGGTATCTGCACATCGGCCACTGCAAGGCGCTGACCATCGATTTCGGCACGGCGGAAAAATTCGGCGGCCTGTGCAACCTGCG
Source organism: Oscillospiraceae bacterium (assembly GCA_902796245.1). GTDB lineage: Bacteria > Bacillota > Clostridia > Oscillospirales > Oscillospiraceae > CAG-170. Next base: position 1,642 of record CADBOK010000092.1, read on the forward strand.
CATGGACGACACGAACCCGACGAAGGAGGATACCGAGTACGTCGACGCGATCCAGCAGGATATCCACTGGCTGGGCTTCGACTGGGGCGACCGCTTTTTCTACGGCTCGGATTACTTTGAAAAGGACTACGAGTTTGCCGTTGAGCTCATCAAAAAGGGACTGGCCTACGTCTGCGACCTGACGCCGGAGCAGTTCCGCGAATTCCGCGGCGACATCGGCAAGCCCGCCGTGAGTCCGTACCGCGACCGCTCCGTCGAGGAAAACCTCGACCTGTTCGAGCGCATGAAAAACGGCGAATTCCCCGAGGGCAGCCGGACGCTGCGCGCGAAGATCGACCTTGCCTCCGGCAACTTCAACATGCGCGACCCGGTGATCTACCGCATCCGCTACATGCACCATCACCGGCAGGGCGACAAGTGGTGCATCTACCCGATGTACGACTTTGCCCACCCCATTCAGGACGCGCTCGAGGGCATCACCCACTCTTTGTGCTCACTGGAATTCGAGGCGCACCGCCCGCTCTACGATTGGATGGTGAACAACGTCTCCGTCCCCGCCAAGCCCCGGCAGATCGAGTTTGC
>CADBOK010000093.1 GCA_902796245.1 Oscillospiraceae bacterium
CGTTGGCCGCGCGGACGACGTCATCAAGTCCTCCGGCTACCGCATCGGGCCGTTCGAGATCGAAAACGTCATCATGGAGCTGCCGTATGTGCTCGAGTGCGGCGTGTCCGCTGCGCCGGACGAGGTGCGCGGGCAGGTCGTCAAGGCCAGCATCGTGCTCGTCAAGGGTACCGAGGGCACGGAGGAACTGAAGAAGGAAATCCAGAACTACGTCAAGCTGCATACCGCGCCGTATAAGTATCCGAGAATTGTGGAGTTCAAAGAAGAGCTCCCGAAGACCATCAGCGGCAAGATCATCCGAAGCAAGCTCTGATAACCGTGATTTTTCGACGATGCGGCGATTGAACCGGACCGGCATACGCTCAATATGTGTTCTCTGGGTTACGCTGGTTTGCCCCAATATGCAGCTCCGGCAGACAGGGATGATGACAACAGAAAACCACCGATAATTTTTCTTGACAATTGCATACTTTTTCGTTATGATTCTTAACAACAATAAAGGCTACGACGGAGAGGGTTCCGCGCAAGTCCTGTTTCAGAGAGCCGGTGGATGGTGTGAACCGGTAACAGACGCGCAGAATTTGTAGCTCCCGAGCCGGAGAGAAGAACGCCCGTAATGGCAAGTAGACCTCTCCCGCGTCAGCTGCGTCAGTGCTTAGACTTTGCTGGAAGTCGATGAGTGGTATCTGCCGTGAGGCAGGTGCAATTTGAGTGGTACCGCGGGTATGCTGTATGCAGCCCGTCTCAAAGAATCATTTCTTTGAGACGGGCTTTTTTTGCATCCACGGAGGTAACACCATGAAAAAAACACTCACAGGTCTTGACTTCAAAATTCAGGAAATGGCGGGACGCATCCGAGAGCTGCGCGAGATCTCCGGCCTTTCGGCGCAGACGATGGCGCTGAAAACAGGCACGAGCGAAGAAGAATATCTTCGCTGTGAGGCCGGGCAGAGCGACCTCAACTTCGCTTTTCTCTACCGCTGCGCGCTGGCTTTTGGCGTTGACGTTACAGATCTCATCGAGGGCAGCAGCCCAAAGCTTCGATCCTATACGCTGACACGCGCGGGTAATGGACAGAAGATCGAGCAGGCCCATGAGATGATCTATTACAACATGGCCTCCGGCTTTCAGAACCGCATTGCAGACCCGCTGTTCGTTGAAAACAAATACTCTGATGAAGCATACTATTCGGACATTGAACTGACCAGCCACGTCGGGCAGGAATGTGATCTTGTCATTCGCGGCAGTATGAAAGTTCAGGTCGGCGGACATACCGAGCTTCTGCATGAAGGCGACTGCATCTACTATGACAGCTCCATTCCGCACGGCATGGTTGCTGCGGACGGTCAGGATTGCCTGTTCTATGCGATCGTGCTCCGCCCACAGGAGCCGAGCCTCCCGGAGGCCGGCGGCGACCGCGCTGCCATGATCGAGACGGCGCAGAGTCCGGATCCGGAGGCGCGCATTTACACCCGCTTCGTCGATGCGCCAGAGGATGCAAACGGGAAACTGCAGTCCATCGCCTTCAAAAATGAGCAATCCTTCAATTTCGCATTTGACATTGTGGATGTGCTGGGCCGTGAAAAGCCTGAAAAGCTCGCCATGCTGCATGTGGCCCCGGATGGAACGGAGCGGCGGTTCACATTCAAGGACATGAAAGATGCTTCCAGCCAGGCCGCCAATTACTTTACCTCGCTCGGCATCCGACGCGGCGACCGCGTGATGCTCGTGCTCAAGCGGCATTACCAGTTCTGGTTTGCCATTCTGGGTCTGCACAAGATCGGCGCCATTGCGATTCCGGCTACCAATCAGCTTGTGGAGCATGATTTCTCTTACCGCTTCCAGGCGGCGGGCATCAGTGCAGTTCTCTGCACGGCAGACGGCGATACTGCGTACCATGTCGACATTGCAGAGGCCGACGCCGGGATGAAGTTGACAAAGATCATGGTTGGCGGCAGCCGGGAAGGCTGGCACGATTTCAATGCGGAATACGACCTGTTTTCCCGCCGCTATACGCGCAGGGACGACGCGCCCTGCGGCGACGAGCCAATGCTCATGTTCTTTACCTCCGGTACGTCCGGATACCCGAAAATTGCAGCACACAACTATAAATATCCGCTTGGACATTTTATCACTGCAAAATACTGGCATCAGGTCAACCCGGACGGGCTGCACCTGACCATCTCCGACACCGGCTGGGCCAAGAGCCTCTGGGGAAAGCTCTACGGTCAGTGGCTGTGTGAGGCGGCTGTGTTTGTTTATGATTTCGACCGCTTTGATGCAGAAAAAATTCTGCCGATGTTTGCGAAGTATCAGATCACGACATTCTGTGCGCCGCCCACGATGTACCGCATGCTGATCAAGCAGGACCTGTCCCGATTTGATCTTTCTTCTATTCAGCATGCGTCTATCGCCGGTGAAGCGCTCAATCCTGAGGTCTTCCGCCAATTTGAAAAGGCGACCGGCATGCGCATCATGGAGGGCTTTGGGCAGTCTGAATCGACGCTCATCATCGGCAATCTGGCTGGCGACAGCCATAAGATCGGCTCTATGGGCAAGCCTGTCCCACTCTACGATGTGCATCTGCTGGACAGCAGCGGGCATGAAGCGGAGGCCGGCGACACGGGGGAGATCTGCATCAACATTCAAAACGGCATTCCCTGCGGACTTGCCTACGAATACTACAACAGCCCGGAGGTCACGGCAAAAACGTGGCACGATGGCTTCTACCACACGGGCGACCTCGCCTGGCGTGACGAGGACGGCTTCTACTGGTATGTCGGCCGTGCGGATGACGTCATTAAATCGTCTGGCTACCGCATTGGACCGTTTGAAATCGAAAATGTCATCATGGAGCTGCCGTATGTGCTCGAATGCGGTGTGTCTGCCGCCCCGGATGAGATCCGCGGGCAGGTCGTCAAGGCCAGCATCATACTGGTCAAGGGCACCGAGGGCACGGACGCGCTGAAAAAAGAAATTCAGACCTATGTCAAGACGCATACTGCGCCGTACAAATATCCCCGTATTGTGGAATTCCGCGAAGCGCTTCCAAAGACCACCAGCGGAAAAATCATCAGAAGCAAGCTCTGAAGGAGGAGTCAGCCATGACACACAAACGCCTGACGCTTTTTGCCGGACATTACGGCAGCGGAAAGACGAATATCGCGCTGAATTATGCGCGGTGGCTCCGGCGAAAAGGCGAAGCCGTGACTGTGGCCGATCTTGATATTGTAAACCCCTATTTCCGGACGAAGGATTCGGAAGAAGACCTGAAAAAAGAGGGGATCGGACTGATCGTCTCACCGTTTGCAAATTCAAATCTCGATGTTCCGGCCATGCCGAAGGAGACCTACGCGCTGATTGCGGAGCGGGGAGAATGCGGCGTGCTGGACATCGGCGGAGACGACCGCGGAGCGCTGGCACTGGGGCGCTATGTTCCGGAGATCCGGGCGGAGGGTGATTATGAGATGCTGTTCGTCATCAACCGGGCCCGGCCGCTGACAAGGACAGTAGCGGATACGATCCTTGTGCTGCGGGAAATCGAGGCCGCCTGTGGGCTGCCGTTCACGGCGATCGTCAACAATACGAATCTCGGGCAGGCGACGGCGGCGGCGGATGTGCTGTCAAGCATGCCCTATGCGGAGGCGGTCGCCGCGCGGGCAGGGCTGCCGCTCAAGATGACCTGCTGCGCTGCACGGCTCTGCGACGCGCTGCGCGGGAGCATTCCAAACCTGTTCCCGATGGAGATCCAGAAGCTATATTACCAATTACGATAAATGGAGGCACAAGATGGCAAAACTGATATTTCAGGAAGAACTCTGCAAGGGCTGCGGCCTGTGTGTGAACGCCTGTCCGAAGGGGCTGCTGGCGCTGTCGAAGACGCGGCTGAATCAAAAGGGACATGCGCCCGTGGAGCTGACGGAGCCGGACAAGTGCGTCGGCTGTGCGTTCTGCGCGACGATGTGTCCCGACTGTGTCATTACGGTAGAAAAGTAAGGAGGGCGGGAAGATGCAGGAAAAAGTATTGATGAAGGGCAACGAGGCCATCGCGGAGGCCGCGATCCTCGCCGGGTGCCGCCACTATCTGGGCTCTCCCATCACGCCGCAGACCGAGATTGCGGCCTATATGGCGAAGAAAATGCCGAAGATCGGCGGGACATTTTTGCAGGACGAGAGCGAGATCGCGGCCATCAACATGGTTTACGGCGTGGCCGCGACGGGCAAGCGGGCGATGACCTCGTCCTCCAGCCCCGGTATCGCGCTCAAGTGCGAGGGCATTTCGTACCTGGCGGGCGCAGATCTGCCCGCAGTCATTGTCAATGTGCAGCGCGGCGGGCCCGGCCTCGGCGGCATTCAGCCATCGCAGTCCGACTACTTCCTCGCGACGCGCGGACCTGGCCACGGCGACTTCCATGTGCTGGTACTGGCCCCGGCGTCGGTTCAGGAGATGGCCGACCTGACCGGAAAGGCGTTTGACCTTGCGGAAAAATACCGGATGCCAGCAATGCTGCTGGCTGACGGCACGATGGGTCAGATGATGGAGCCCGTTCAGCTGCCGGAGCCGCGTGACCCGGACACAATCGAAAAAGATTGGGCCGTCACTGGAACGAAGTGCCAGCGGAAGCATCACGTTGTCAACTCCCTCTACCTCAGCCCGGCAGAGCTCGAGCGGCTGAACATCGAGCGCTTCGAGCGATACGCCGAGATCGAGAAGAATGAGTGCATGTGGGAAGCGTTCATGATGGAGGACGCCGAGGTCTGCATCGTGTCCTGCGGTATTACCGCGCGCGTGTCGCGCAACGCGATCGTCGAAGCGCGCAAGCAGGGCATCAAGGTCGGCATGATCCGGCCGATCACGCTCTGGCCGTTCCCGAAGGCACCGCTGCGCAAGGCCGCTGATCAGGTGAAGCGGTTCGTTTGCGTGGAGCTCAACATGGGCCAGATGCGCGAGGATGTGCAGCTGGCGGTAGCGTGCAAAAAGCCGGTCGACCTTTGCTTCCGCGTGGGCGGCATGATCCCGTCGCCGGATGAGGTGCTGGACGCGATCCGTAAGGCAAACGAAGGAGGGAACGACTGATGGCTGTTGTATTTGAAAAACCGAAGGCGCTGACCGACGCCGTATTCCACTACTGCCCCGGCTGCACGCATGGCATCATCCATCGGCTCGTCGCCGAGGCGATCGACACGCTCGGCATCGAGGGCCGGACGATCGGCATTGCGCCGGTCGGCTGTTCCGTACTGGCCTATGACTACTTTACCTGTGACATGGTCGAGGCGTCGCATGGACGTGCGCCCGCAGTCGCGACGGGTGTGAAGCGGTCGCTGCCGGACAACATCGTCTTCACCTATCAGGGCGACGGCGACCTCGCGTCCATCGGCCTCTGCGAGACCGTCTCCGCCGCGGCGCGCGGCGAAAATATCACGGTCATCTTTGTCAACAACGCGATTTATGGCATGACGGGCGGCCAGATGGCCCCGACCTCTCTGCCCGGCCAGATCACACAGACGTCGCCCTATGGACGCGACGTTAACACCTGCGGCTGGCCGATCCGGATCTGCGAGATGCTCGCGACGCTGGAGGCCCCGGCGTATCTCGAGCGCGTGACCGTGAACAATGTGAAAAACGTGAAAAACGCAAAAAAAGCGATCGAAAAGGCGTTCCGTTATCAGGTGGAGGGCAAGGGCTTCTCACTGATCGAGGTGCTGTCGGCCTGTCCGACGAACTGGGGCCTGACGCCGCAGAAGGCGCTGGAGTGGATCGACGAGAAGATGATCCCGTACTATCCGCTGGGTGTCTACCGAGACAAGGAGGGCTGAGAGATGGCAGATCATCAAATCGTGATTGCGGGCTTCGGCGGACAGGGATTGCTGTTCTCCGGAAAGGTTCTGGCCTACGCGGGCCTCATCGAGGGGCGGGAGCTCAGCTGGCTGCCGTCCTATGGCCCGGAGATGCGCGGCGGCACGGCGAACTGCAACGTCATTCTGTCGGACGCCCCGATCGGCTCGCCGATCGTCAACACGCCGAACGTGCTCATGGTTATGAACAACCCTTCGCTCGATAAATATGAAAACGCCGTGCAGCCGGGCGGGAAAATTTTCCTCGACTCCACGCTCATCGCCCGCAAGGTTACGCGCACGGATGTGGAGGCTTATTACGTCCCGGCCACGAAGATGGCAATGGATATGGGAATGCCGACGCTTGCCAACATGATCCTGCTCGGCGCGCTGATCGCGAAGACCGGGTGTGTCCGGGAGGAGAGCCTCGCGGACGCGCTGCACAAGGTCATCCCGGCACGCAAGGCCGACCTCTTCGACCTCAACATGCAGGCGCTTCAGGCTGGGAAGGAGTTCGCCGGATGAAGACCGCCTGCATCCAGATGGACATGCTCTTCGCGCATCCGGAGGAGAACTTCGCGAAAGCGAAGCGGCTCATCCGCGAAGCGATGGCGAGAGGACCGGACGTGGTTGTCCTGCCGGAAACATGGAGCACCGGGTTTTTCCCGAAAGAGCGTCTTTCCGAGCTGGCCGAACGGGGCTGCGCACGGGTGAAACGCGAGCTCGGCGGGCTGGCTGCGGAGTTTGGCGTGAATCTTGTGGCGGGCAGCGTCGCGAATGCGCGCGGCGGAAAGGTCTATAACACGGCGTGCGTCTTTGACCGCGCGGGGAACTGCGTCGCAGAGTATGATAAGACGCACCTGTTTACGCCGATGGGCGAGCATGCGTATTTCACGCCCGGCGATCATCTCTGCTGCTTCCGGCTCGACGGACATGACTGCGGCCTTGTGATCTGCTATGACATCCGCTTCCCGGAGCTGACGCGGACACTCGCCGTGCAGGGGATGGACATGCTCTTCGTCGTGAGCCAGTGGCCAGCGGCGCGCATCGGACATCTGCGGGCGCTGACGGTCGCGCGGGCGATTGAGAATCAGGCGTTCGTCGTCTGCTGCAATTCCTGCGGTGACGCGGGCGACACGCATTATGGCGGATCTTCCGCAGTCATCGACCCGTGGGGCGAGACGCTGGCGCTTGCCGGGGAGACGGAGCAGATCCTGACCGCGGAATGCGAACTGGATGTGCTGGAGGGGATCCGACGCTCGATCAATGTGTTCCGCGACCGGAGGGTGGATCTCTATCGGGTCTGATCGATGCTCCACCCCTACAAACCGTATCCGTAAGATATTGCCTGCCCGCCATCATCCAGATAGCGTGAGGCGCGTAGTGGGACTACGTGAGGTGACCAAGGGCGGGCAAATAAAACCGGGCGAATGCGCTGTTACATGATGGCGGCACAGTAGAGCCTTGCCGGTTTCGGGGCTTCTCTTTCTTTTCTTCACCGGGCGCGGCGGTTCTTTTCTTTCTCAAAGAAGAGAAAGAAAAGAATGGGGGCGCATGTTGGGCGGACAGAGTCGTCCGCCCCTACAAACAGCTTTTATATGTACTATGAACATCAGGAGGAATGAAAAATGGAATACAACTTCCCTGTGATGAGGACTACGCATCCGAAGCCCCGTCCTGCCGACGAGACGAAGCTGGGCTTTGCGAAATACTTCACTGACCACATGTTCGTCATGGACTATGACGAAGGACAGGGCTGGCACGACGGGCGCGTTGTGCCGCACGAGCCGTTCCTCATCGAGCCGGCGTCCTGTGTGCTGCACTACGCACAGATGATGTTTGAGGGCATGAAGGCCTACCGCACGCCGGACGGCGGCGTCCAGATTTTCCGGCCGGACATGAACATCAAGCGTATGGCCCGCACGAATGAGCGCATGTGCATCCCGGAGCTGCCGGGAGACCTGTTCCTCGCGGCGGTCAAGGCTGTGATTGAGGCGGATCGCGACTGGATTCCCTCCGCGCCGGGCACGGCGATGTATATCCGGCCGTTCATCTTCGGCGATGAGGTCTCGTTCTCGGTTCTGCCGGCCAAGCACTACAAATTTATGATCATCCTCAGCCCGACGGGTTCCTACTACGCGGCAAACGACGGCGGCCTGGCCACGACGCGCATCTATGTGCAGGACAAGTACATCCGCGCGGCGCGCGGTGGCACGGGCTATGCCAAGGTCGGCGGCAACTACGGCGGCGGCATGCGCGCCAGTCAGGACGCGATGAAATATAACTGCAAGGATGTGCTGTGGCTCGACGCGGCGGAGCATAAGTATGTCGAGGAGATCGGCACGTCGAACGCCTTCTTCCGCATCGCGGACGAAGTTATCACCGCGCCGCTCGATTCCGGCACGATCCTGCCCGGCATCACGCGCGATTCTGTCATCCAGCTGCTGAAAAAGTGGGGCGTGAAGGTCTCGGAGCGGAAGCTCCCGATCGACGAGGTCGTCGCCGCGTCGAAGGACGGCAGCCTGCAGGAGATCTTCGCCAGCGGCACCGCAGCGGTCATTTCGCCGATCGGCTGGCTAAATGTGATGGGCGCGGATGTTCAGGTCGCGGATGGGACGGTCGGTCCTGTGGCGCAGAAGCTCTATGATACGCTCTACGGCATGCAAACCGGGACGGTTGCCGATGATATGGGCTGGACGTATCGGCTCCTGTAAGCGCTTTTCTTGACAAGTCCTGCAGGAAAAACTCTTCGGCGTGTTCCCGCACATGGTGGCACGTCGGAGTTCGATGTTCATGCGTGGCTTTGACGACACGTTCATGGTGCCGCATTCACGGCACACCACGATCCGCCGCGAGGAAGTGGAGGCGTGCGGCGAACTGAAAATTCTGGCATCCTCACCAAAGGTGGGCATCTACGCGCTCTCGAGCGAGGGCGGACGGCAGATCTTCATCACCGGGCACTCGGAGTACAACGCCGGGACGCTCCAGAAAGAATGTCTGCGCGATAAAAACGCGGGCCTGCCGAGCCATGCCAACCTGCTCTATCAGAACAGGCTGAACTATTTTGTCTATCAGGCGACACCCTACGATCCCGATACGATCGAGCCGGTGTTTGCTGGGCATAACACAAAAACCGCCCGCCAGATACATCTCGATGAGCGCCTCCTCCGCGCTGCTTTTCCGGCGGCGATACCCCTGTCAGGGGGCAGCAAATGGCCGGTTTGTTTTTTCTTTTCCGATGACAAAGCACGCCGGATATGATAAAATCAGGGCAGATGATCCAACCGGAAAGGGAGATTTCGCCATGCCGCAGAAAAAACGCAGAAAAAGAACCGCCCTGCTGGTGCTTGCGGGCATCCTCGCCGCGCTGGCGCTCACGGCGGGCGCGCTGCTTCTGTTCGCGCCGCTGCGTCCGTCGGGGCGGCAGGTGCTGCTCTGCGGCGCGCCGGTCAGCACGATGACAAACGGACTGCGCGCATATGTCTGCACAGACGCGCTGCCGGACTGCGGCATCCGGCTCGAGGGAACGACGGCGGAGCTGGACGGCGTGCGCGCGGATGTCGGCGCGCTTCTGCGCGATCAGGACGGGAAGCAGTATCTGCCGGTGCGCAGTCTGGCCCGGAAATTCTCTCTGGCCTGGGGGCTCTGGAACGGGCAGCAGTATTATGCCCGGCGCGTTTCCCTCTCAGAGCCGAAGGCGGGCGTTCAGGTTCCGGTGTTCATGTACCATGCGGTCGGAGACGACTGCTGGGGCGAGGAGAGTCTGTTCGTCCGGCCCGCCGAGCTGGAAGCGCAGCTGCAATATTTGCAGGAGAACGGCTACGAGACGATCTTCTTTGAGGATCTTTCCCATATAGAGCAGTATGAAAAGCCTGTCATTCTGACCTTTGACGACGGGTATGACGACAACTACACGCTTCTGCTGCCGCTTCTGGAAAAGTATCAGATGAAGGCCACGATCTTCATGATCGGCCGGGACATCGGCGGGAACCGCAAGCTGACGCAGGAGCAGGTGCTGGCGCTGACGCGCTCGGGTCTTGTCAGCATCCAGAGCCACGGCTGGAGCCACCACGAGATGGAAACGATGAAGCGGCCGGAGCTTCTCAAGGAGATGTTCCGCAGCCGCAACGCCATCGCCGCGGCCAGCGGGCGCGTGCCCTATGCCGTTTCCTATCCGAACGGCCGCAGCTCTGAGCGCACGCGGAAAATTGCGGGCTGGTTCTACACCTACGGCATCCGCACCTTTGAGGGCGTATACGTAACCGGGAGCGACAGTATGCTCATCGAGCGCATCGCCGTCAAGCGCGACACCACGTTAGAGGCGTTTCAGGCAGCCTGTCAGAGCGCCGGGCAGCCCACCGCGCTCCCGCAGCAAACGCCGTAGACCTTATCCAGACCGACGCAAAGCCGCCCGCAGAAGCGGGCGGCTTTGCAAATACTGTGCTGCGTTTAATAATTCTCTGCGCGGAGCTCAAAATAGCTCTGCGGATGGTTACAGGCCGGACAGACCTCGGGGGCCTTTACGCCGACGGCGATATGTCCGCAGTTGCGGCATTCCCAGACCTTGACCTCGCTCTTTTCAAACACCTGCGCCGTCTCCAGATTGTGCAGCAGCGCGCGGTAGCGCTCCTCATGGTGCTTTTCGATCTCCGCGACAAGGCGGAAGCGCTGCGCCAGCTCCGGGAAGCCCTCTTCCTCGGCGGTTTTGGCGAAATCCTGATACATATCCGTCCATTCGTAGTTTTCGCCTGCGGCGGCTGCGGCCAGATTGGCCTTCGTGTCGCCGATGCCGGACAGCTCCTTGAGCCAGAGCTTCGCATGCTCCTTCTCGTTCTCCGCCGTCTTCAGAAACAGCGCCGCCATCTGCTCATAGCCTTCTTTCTTCGCGACAGACGCAAAGAAGGTGTACTGATTTCTCGCCTGCGATTCGCCCGCAAAGGCCGCGCGCAGATTCGCCTCGGTTTTCGTACCTGCATACTTGCTCATGATCCTGTCTCCTTTTCATTCAAATTCTGTATATTAGCATTCCTTGCCTGCTTAAATTTATTCTAACACATCCGCTTCAATTTTGCAAGTAATTCTTATTATTATTTTACTTTTCGCGTCCGCTAATATTAAATGCACAGAGACTCCAACCGAGTCCGCTGTGCATTTTTTCTTTTTTTCGACCAAATGAGACGGAGGTGAGACCGACGGGAAAGTACCGCTACCTGACCTTCGAGGACAGGAAGAAGATCGAGGCGTGGCACCTGATCGGAGACCGGCCGGCTGACATCGCGGCCCGCCTCTCCGTCCACTACACCACGATCTACAAGGAGCTCCAGCGTGGTGCGACCGGCACGCTGGACAGGAACCAGCGCGAGGGGTACAGCGCAGAGCTCGCCGAGAGGCGACTCCGTGAAAACTTCAAGCGCAGGGGCAAGAAACGAGCAACGGCCGAGACATAAGCCAAGATCACCCGGCTCCGCGCCGGGCCGAAGAAAGGAGAGCCCACCATGAGAAACCACAACACGACCCCGACAGCGAAGATGGACGAGCTGCGCACCCGCGCAGTCTCCTGAGCGATCGGCGGCCGTGTTTTTGTTTTTCAGAGGGGCAGCCAAGAACCCCGGCACCCGCCGGGCCAATTAAGAAAGGAGCACACCACCATGACACAAGAAGATCTGAAACTGAAAGTTATCAACGCTGAGGCCAAGGTCGCCAAGCGCACCGCCGTCCTCAAGAAGCACCGGGAACAGCTCGCAAAGCTGATCCAGAAAGGCGCCGACAAGTTCGACATCAGCATCAAGCAGAGCGACATCGAGAGCGCGGTCGACAAGCTCGAGGAGGCCAGGCAGACCCTCGCCAACTGGCAGGCGAAGCTCGACGAGCGCATCGCTGCCGATGACTACCTCGAAGCCAACGCCCCGGAGATCCTGAAGGACTTCCTCGAAAGCTGGAAACAGCACGCGATCGCCTACTACCGCGAGAAGCGGATCCGCTTCATCGAATACCGCAAGGAGCTGAAGGCTCAGGAAAGAGCTGCCAGACTGGAAGCACTTCAGACGCTCCCCTCTCTCGAGAGATACCGCGAGATCTACAAGGGCCGCGAGCTGACCGACTCCGACCTCGCAAACCTCTGGCCCCGCAAGGACGTCGACGCCTTC